>NZ_JBBARU010000025.1:0-37321 GCF_040399605.1 Rhodovarius sp.
CCGTGATCGGCCAGCACCTTCGTCAGCACATTGCCGGCAACGAGGCGGGAGAGGTCAACCACCCGCACATCGGCCAGGGCACCGGTGGCGGTGGGGTCGTATTCGTGGCGGGGGAGGTTGCTCATTCTGCGCGGATATTGGCGCGGGTGGCGACATCGCGAAAGCGGGTGATGTCACGGGCCAATTCGGCCTGGAATTCGGCGCCGCTGGCAAAGCTGGGGCGGGCGCCCTCGGCCTCATAGACCCGGGCGATATCGGGCTCTGATAGCGCGTCACGGATGGCGGCTTGCAGCAGGGCGGAGATGGCCGGCGGCAGGCCGCGCGGTGCGAGCAGGCCCCACCAGATGCTGGCCTCGTAATCAAGCCCGGTGGCGCGCACGATCGGGGCGGCGGGGTTGGAAGCCGGCGCACCCGGGGCGGTATAGGCCAAAAGCCGCACCCGGCCATCGCGGATCGGCCCGCTGGCGCTGGCCATGGTGGTGATGAGCAATTGGATATGGCCGGCCACGAGGTCAGTCACTGCGGGCGGCATGCCGCGATAGGGCACGTGGTTCAGCCGCAGCCCCGCCTGCAGCGCGAAATATTCGGTTACGAAATGGTTGATCCCGCCCGGGCCGGAACTGCCGAAATCAATGCTCCCCGGCCGGGCGCGGGCGATGGCCAGCAGCGAGGCGATGTCGCGCGCTGGGAAATCCAGCGTGGTCAGCACCAGAAAGGGCGAGCGGGCGAGCAGCGCCACCGCCTCAAAGCTGGTTTGCGCGTCATAGGGCGTGCGCTGCACCACGGCGGAGGCGGCGAAGCTGGAGGAGGTGACCATCAGCGTGGTGCCATCGGGCGCTGATTGCGCCACCTGGCCAGCGCCGATGGAGCCGCCAGCGCCGGGGCGGTTCTCCACCACCACAGGCTGGCCGAGGCGGGCGGCGAGTTTTTCCGCCAGCGGCCGGGCGATAACATCATTCGAGCCGCCGGGCGGGAAGGGCACCACCAGCCGAACCGGGCGGGTGAGTTGGGCGCGGGCCAGGGCGGGCAGGGCCAGCAAGGCGAGGGTGGCGCGGCGTTTCATGCTGTTTTCTCCTGGGATGCCGTCTTGTCAGAGCGCCCGCCAGCCGATGTCGCGGCGGAATTGGCCTTGCGGCCAGTCGATCAGCGCAATCGCGGCATAGGCCGCATCGCGCGCCGCCGCCAGATCGGCCGCCATGGCCGCCACGCCCAGCACGCGCCCGCCTTGGGCGGTGATGGCGCCGGGCGCGCCACGGGTGCCGGCATGGAAGATGGCCACGCCGGGCACTGCGGCGGCGGCCTCCAGCCCGGCAATGGCCGAGCCATTCACCACCGGCCCGGGATAGCCCTGGTTTGCCATCACCACGACCAGGGCCGGGGCATCGCGCCAGCGCGGCGGCTCTGCGGGCAGGTGCCCGGCAGCGGCGTCGCGCAGGAAGGGCAGCAGGTCGGATTCCAGGCGCAGCATCAGCACCTGGCATTCCGGGTCGCCGAAGCGGACATTGTATTCGATCAGCCGGGGGCCGGTGGCGGTCAGCATCAGCCCGGCGAAGAGCACGCCGGTGAAGGGCGTACCGCGCGCGGCCATTTCGGCCAGGCTGGGGCGGATGATGCGCGCCATGACCTCGGCCTCGATGGCGGGGGTGAAGGCGGGGGCAGGGGAATAGGCGCCCATGCCGCCGGTATTGGGGCCCTCATCGCCATCAAAGGCGCGCTTATGGTCCTGCGCCGCGCCCAGGAACATCGCCTCGGTACCGGCGCAGAGGGCGAAGACGCTCACCTCCTCGCCCAGCATGCATTCCTCGATCACCACAGCGGCGCCGGCGGCGCCATGGATGCGCGCCTCCATGATTTCCGTGACGGCTGCCTCGGCCTCGGCCAGGGTGGTGGCCACGACGACGCCCTTGCCGGCCGCGAGGCCATCTGCCTTCACCACGATGGGCGCGCCCTGGGCGCGGATATAGGCGCGGGCGGCCTCGGGGTCCTCAAAGCGCGCCCAATCGGCGGTGGGGACATGGGCTGCGGTGGCGACTTCCTTGGTGAAGGTTTTGCTGCCCTCCAGCCGGGCGGCTGCGGCGGAGGGGCCGAAACAGGCGATGCCGGCGGCGCGGCATTGGTCGGCGAGGCCCAGGGTCAGGGGCCCCTCGGGCCCGGCCACCACCAGATCCACCGCATTCTCCCGCACGAAGGCGATGATGGCGGGAATATCCTCAGCGCCAATGCCCACGCATTCGGCGATGGCGGCAATGCCGGCATTGCCGGGCGCGCACCACAGCCGGGTGAGCAGGGGCGATTGCGCGATCTTCCAGCACAGCGCGTGTTCCCGCCCGCCGCCGCCCACCACCAAAACTCGCATATGCCGACACCCCGATGCAACCGGCGCTGGATTAGCATAGGGTGCGGTGATGGATAGTCTGAGCAATGTGCCCGAATACAGCGTTGGCGACCTGGCAGGCGCCATCAAAGGCGTGCTGCGGGAGAATTTCGGCCGGGTGCGGGTGCGCGGCGAGATCACCGAATGCAAGCGCTACCCCTCGGGCCATATCTACCTCTCCATCAAGGATAGCGAGGCGAAGCTGGAGGCGGTGGTCTGGAAGATGACCGTGCGCAATCTGGCGATCACGCCGGAGAATGGCATCGAGATCGTCGCTACCGGCCGGATCGACACCTATGCCGATCGCAGCAAGTACCAATTGGTGATCGAGGCGCTGGAATATGCCGGTGAGGGCGCGCTGCTCGCTGCCATTGAAAAATTGCGGGTGAAGCTGCTGGCCGAGGGGCTTTTCGCGCCCGAGCGCAAGCGCGGCTTCCCCACCATTCCCGCCCGGATTGGCGTGATCACCAGCGAGAAGGGGGCGGTGATTCAGGATATTCGCACCACCATCGCCCGGCGCTTTCCCCGGCCCATCCTGCTCTGGCCGGTGCCGGTGCAGGGGCAGGGCGCAGCGGAGAAGATCACCCAGGCCATTCAGGCGATGGGCGCGCTGCCGCCGGGGCTGCGGCCGGATTTGCTGATCATCGCCCGTGGCGGTGGTTCGCTGGAGGATTTGGCGGCCTTCAATGATGAAGCGCTGGTGCGCGCCGCCGCCGCCTGCCCCATTCCGGTGATCTCGGCCATTGGCCATGAGACCGACACGACGCTGCTGGATTTCGCCGCCGACCGCCGTGCCCCCACCCCCACGGCGGCGGCGGAAATGGCGGTGCCGCCGCGGATGGAATTGCTGGCCGATTTGTTACAGCGCGCCGGGCGGCTGCATCACGGCATGCAGGCGGGTTTACAGACGCGCCGCCTGGGGCTGGAGCGCGCCGCCCGCGCCCTGCCGGCCATGCCGGACCAATTGGCCCAGCTTCGGCAACGCCTTGATGACCGGGCGGAGCGGCTGCGCCAGGCCATGCTGGGCCAATTGGCCGGCCGTGGCGCGGCGCTGGGGCGGCTTGGCCTGCCGCATCCGCGGGAGGGGGTGGCCGCGCGCCATGCCCAGCTGAAGATGCTGGGCAATCGGCTGCAGGCGGGCTGGGCGGCGGCGCAGATGAAGCGCGGCGCGGCGCCGGCGCTGGGGCGTTTTTCCGCCGCGCCGATTGCGGCGCTGCTGCGCCAGCGGGCGACGGAATTGGCCGGCCAGGCGGCGCGGCTGGAAAGCGTCTCCTATGTCGCGGTGCTGGCGCGCGGCTTTGCCCTGGTGCAGGCGCCTGGCGGCAAGGCCATCACCCGGGCGGCGCAGGCCCGGGCGGGGGCGGCCATTACCTTGACCTTCGCCGATGGCAAGGTGGCGGCCAGGGTGCAGAAGCGCGAGGATGATGGCGCGCAGGGTAGCCTCTTGTAGCGTGGTTGCGGCGCGCCCTGGCCGCGGGCAGCCTGCGGGTTTGGCAGAGGGGCGGGCGATGAAGCGCGAAACGGGGCGATTGGAGCGGCCAGGCTGCTCAATTCATTACGAGGTAACGGGCGAGGGCCCGGCGCTGGTCTTTGCCCATGGTTTGGGTGGCAACCATATGTCGTGGTGGCAGCAGGTGGGGCATTTTGCGCCGCGTTTCCGCTGCATTACCTTCTCTCATCGCGGTTTTTGGCCTTCCAGCGCAATTCCGGGCGGGCCGGAGCCGGATGATTATGCCGGTGATCCGGCGGCGCTGGTCGATCATTTGGGGATTGAGAGTTTTGTTCTCATCGCCCAGTCGATGGGTGGCTGGACGGCGGTGGAATATGCACAACTGCGCACCGGCAAGCTGCGCGGCATCGTCATGGCGGCAACCGGCGGCAGTATTGCGCGGGACAAGCTGGGCGATCCTGCGGCGCTGGCGGCCTGGGAGGCCGCGAGTGCGGCCACCAAGCAAGCCCTGACCGCGGCTGGAGGCCATCAGGCGACCGGGCTGCGCATGTTGGCCGAGCAGCCGGCCATGGCGCTGCTCTACCAGCATGTGGATGAGGCCAATGCCGGGCTGGCGAAGGAGGCGCTGCGGGCGCGGATGAATGGCATGCGCCGGCGCCCGCCCGAGGATCTCGCCGCCGCCGGCTGCCCCATTCTGCTCATCGCCAATGAGGAGGATGTGGTGATGCCGCCCTTCGCCTCGGCCGCCATTGCCCGGGCGGTGCCCGGCGCCAGGGCGGCGATGATCAGCCGGGCCGGACATTCAGCCTATTTCGAGCGGCCGGCGGAATTCAACGCGCTGGTGGATGGTTTTCTGGCTGGGCTTTGAGGGCTGAGGCAGACCCAAAAGGGGCTGGGGCTCATCGCCGGTCCGCTGTTGAGGCAGGCTCTTAGTCCAGCCGCAACCCGGTTTCGGCCACCAATTGCCGCACCACCTGCCGGTCATGCACGATGCGCGCGGCGAAGGCGGCGGCGGGTTCATTCACCGCCTCATTGCCGCCCACGCTCAAGCGTTCGCGCACGAAGGGGTCCTGGGCGGCGAGGCGCATTGCCTCGGAGAGCCTTGTGATCATCGGCGCGGGTGTCGCTGCCGGGGCGAAAAGCCCGTTCCAGGAGGTGAGGTCAAAGCCCGGAAACCCGCTTTCGGCGATGGTGGGCAGATCAGCCATGCTGCCGCGCCTGGTGGCGGAGGTGAGGGCGATGCCCCGCGCCCGGCTATCCTGTACCAGAGGCCTGAGGGTATTGGCGGTGCTGATCACCGAATCCAGATTGCCCGCCGCCACATCGCGTGCCGCATCGGCGCCGCCGCGATAGGGCACATGTTCCAGCCGCACCCCGGCGCGATGGGCCAGCAGCACGCCGGCCAGATGGCCGGTTGAGCCCACCCCGGGCGAGCCGAAGGTGACGCCGGGATTGGCCCGCGCCTCGGCGATATAACCCGCCAGATCACGGCCCGGGAAATTCGATCTGGTGACCAGCACATAGGGCAGCGCTGTTGCCTGGGCGACGGCGGCGAAGGCAGTTTCGTAATCGAAGCTCAAGCCGCGCTGGATGAGCGGCTGCACCACAAAACCGAAACTGTCGAAGAGCAGCGTCAGCCCATCGGGCGCCGAACCCGCCACCGCCGCCGCGGCGATGGCGCCGCCGGCGCCGGCACGGTTTTCCACCACCACCGGCTGGCCCAGCGCCTCGGCCATTTTGGGCTGGAGCAGGCGCATCACCGTGTCCGACTGCCCGCCCGGGGCGAAGGCCACGATCACCCGGACCGGCCGGGCCTGGGCCTGGGCGATGAGCGGCATCGCCAGCAGCGGCAGGCTGCGCCGTGTGATCACCTGGCGAATTCTGGCATATCGACCGACAGAATGCGTTTGACGCTTTCGAGGTGCAGCCGCGCGCTCTCCCGGTCGCCCTCGCGCATTTGCTCATAGGTCTTGCGGGCCAGTTCCGGCGGCACCGGCTTGAGCTTGCGGCCGGTGCTCTCCGCCAGCCACTGCGCATGGGCGGCGCGCTCAAGGTAGTAAAGATCATCCCAGGCCTCGGCGATGGAGGCCCCCAGCACCATCACACCGTGATTGCGCATGAAGACGATATCGGCATCGCCCACGCTGGCGGCGATCCGGTCACCCTCGGCATTGTCGAGGGCGAGGCCGTTGTAATTTTCATCCACCAGGGTGCGGCCGTAGAATTTCAGCGCGGTCTGGCCGGCCCAAACCAGTGGTTCGCCCTCCAGCATCGCCAGGGACGTGGCATAGGGCATGTGGGTGTGGAAGGCGGCGCGGGCGCGCGGCTGGTTCGCGTGCATCCGGGCATGGATGAAGAAGGCCGTCGCCTCCGGCACGCCGTCGCCGGCCACGACCCGGCCCTCCAGATCGGTGATGAGCAGGCGCGAGGCCGTGATTTCGGAAAACGCCCAGCCATAGGGGTTGACCAGCATCAGGTCGTCTCGCCCCGGCACCACGGCGGAGAAGTGATTGCAGATGCCCTCATGCATGCCCAGCCGCGCCGCCATGCGGAAACAGGCGGCGAGGTCGATACGGGCCTGCTGGATGGCGGGCGTGTCCAGATCGGAATTGCGAAGGATCGCGGGGGCGGAGGGGGGGAGTGCGTGTGCCATGGCTCAACCCTTGCAGGCTGGCCCGCGCGGGGCAAGTCTGGTTGCATGACCCTTCGCCGCGCCCTGCCCATTCTCCTCGCCACCCCGGCCCTGGCCCAGGCGGCGCCGCTGTCCATTCTGGGCACGGGCGCCGCCGAGCACCCGATTGACGAGATTGCCAAAGCCTTCACCCGCGCCACCGGCCGCGCCGTGCGCACCGCCACCGGCAATGGTGGCCAGGTGGCGGCGCGGATTCGCGGTGGCGAGGCGCCGGATGTGGTGCTCAATGCCGGCCCGGCGCTGGATGGGCTGATCCGCGACGGTTTCGCGGTGGCGGCCTCGCGCCGGGAAATGGGGCGGATGCGCCTCGCGGTTGCAGTCAAACGCGGCAGCGCCCTGCCCGAGATCACCACCGAGGCGGGGCTGGGCGCCTATTTGCGCTCCGTGGCCAGCATTGGCGTCTCGGATGCAGCAACCGGCGCCACCTCCGGCCAGCATGTGCTGGATTTGCTGGCGCGGCTGGGGGTGCCGGCGGTGGGCGGGCCGCGCATTGCGCCCTTCACGCGCGGCATCACCGCGGTGCAGGCGGTGGCCAGGGGCGAGATCGTCACCGTCATCACCCAGGCCAGCGAGATCACGGCGGTGCCCGATGCGGTGCTGGTGGCGCCGCTGCCCGATCATCTGCAACTGATTACCCCCTATGTCGCGGCCATCCCCACCCGGGCGCCTGATTCGGCGGCCGCAGAGGCGTTTCTGGCGATGGCCAGCGGGCCGGTGGGGCAGGCGGTGTTCCGGGCGGCGGGGTTTGCGGTGGGGTAAAGCCGGGCCATAAAGTTCGAATGCAAACCAACCAACGCATTGACGGCCAGCGCCTCTGGTCCACCCTTATGGCCATGGCCGAGATCGGCGCCACCCCGCGCGGCGGTGTGAAGCGCCTGACGCTGACCGAGATCGACCGCCAGGGCCGCGAGCGGTTTGCCGAATGGTGCCAGGCGCTGGGCCTGACCATGCGCGTTGATGCGATCGGCAATATGTTTGCCCGCCGCGAGGGCCGCGACCCCAATCGGCCGCCGGTGCTGATGGGCAGCCATCTGGACAGCCAGCCCTCGGGCGGCAAATTCGACGGCGCGCTGGGGGTGATCGCCGGGCTCGAGGTCATGCGTTCGCTCAATGACCTCAATATCGTCACCGAGGCGCCCATCGAATTGGTGAATTGGACCGATGAGGAAGGCAGCCGCTTTGGCCATTCCCTGATGGGCAGCGGCACTTGGGCCGGGATTTTCCCGCTGGAGAAGACCTATTCGCTGACCGATGCCGAGGGGGTGCGCGTGGATACCGCGCTGGACGCCATCGGTTATCGCGGCACCGAGCCGGCCGCACCCTTCGCCGCCGATGCCTATTTTGAGCTGCATATCGAACAGGGGCCGATCCTGGAGCGCGAGGGCCGGCAGATTGGCATTGTCACCGGAGCCCAGGCGCAGGTCTGGTACGATGCCAGGATCGAGGGCCAGGATTCCCACGCCGGCACCACGCCGCCCAGCACCCGTCGTGACGCCCTGCTGGCCACCGCCCGGGTGGTGGAGTTGGTGGACCGGATCATGCGCTCGCGCGGTGAGGATGGCCGCGGCACGGTGGGCTGGCTGCAGGTCTCGCCCAATAGCCGCAATGTGGTGCCGGGGGAGACCCGCTTCTCGGTGGAGTTCCGCCACCCGGATTTCGCCCAGGCCCAGGCCATGGCCGCGGAATTCGAGGCTGAGGCCGCCGCCCTCGTCGCCGCCAGCGGCTGCGCCTGGCATTTGACTGAGCTGTTTCGCCTCGACGCCCAGCCCTTTGACGCTGATTGCGTGGGGCTGGTGGAGGCGGCTGCGAGCCGGCTGGGCCTCTCCGCCCGCCGCATCGTCAGCGGTGCGGGGCATGATGCGGTTTACGTCGCCCGCCATATCCCCACGGCGATGATTTTTACCCCCTGCAAGGATGGGTTGTCGCACAACGAGGCCGAGAGCATCGAGCCCGAGGAGGCCGAGGCCGGCTGCCAGGTGCTGTTCCAGGCGGTGCTCGCCCGCGCCAATCGGGTTCTGCCCGGCTGATTTTCGTTGCTGTAACGTGATGATAACGTCACCTTGGCGTGATGTTTGGGTTTCGTCCCGCTGCGGATTATGCTGCTCTGCGATAAGGTTGTGAAAAGGCAAAAAATGATGGAGGGCGTTGCACCAGCGGCATCCCTGAGCTTCGAGGCGGCATTGGCCGAACTCGAAACGATCGTGCGCAGCCTCGAATCCGGTAAGGGCGACCTCGCGCGGGCCATCGCCGATTACGAGCGCGGCACCCTGCTGCGCCGCCATTGCGAGACCTTGCTGGCCGATGCCGAGGCCAAGGTGCAGGCCATCGCCCAGGCCCCGGACGGAGCCCTCACCCTGCGTGATGTGGAATAGGTTGGAATGAGTGTGACAACGAGCATCGCCACTGCCAGCGTTGCGCTGGCCCGTGCCCTGGCCGATTCGGCCGCCGAAATGGAAGACGCGCTGGACACACTGCTGCCGGTGGCCGAGGGCGATGAGGCGCGGCTTTATGAGGCCATGCGCTATTCCGCCATGGGCGGTGGCAAGCGCATGCGGGCCTTTCTGGTGCTGGAGGGTGCGCGGCAATTCAACGTCTCGCGCACTGCAGGGCTGCGGGTGGCCGCGGCCATTGAGATGATCCACGCCTATTCGCTGGTCCATGATGACCTGCCGGCGATGGACAATGATGACCTGCGCCGCGGCAAGCCCACCAACCACAAGGCCTTTGATGAGGCGACGGCGATCCTGGCCGGTGATGCGCTGCAATGCCATGCCTTCACCGTGCTGGCCGATGAGGAAACCCATCCCGACCCGGCGGTGCGGATCGAACTCGTCCGCGCCATTTCCCGCGCTGCCGGCCCACGCGGCATGTGCGGCGGCCAGATGCTGGACATGATGGCCGAACAGGGCCGCATCCCACCCGAGGAAGCCGCAATTGGCCGGTTACAAACACTTAAGACTGGCAAATTGATCGAGGTCTCGGCCGAGGCGGGCGCCATATTGGGCAAGGCGCCGGCGCAGCAGCGCCATGCCCTGCTGGCCTATGGCCGCGACCTGGGCGCAGCCTTCCAGATCGCCGATGATATTCTCGATGCCACGGCCAGTGCCGAGGATACCGGCAAGGCCACCGGCAAGGATGCCGGGGCTGGCAAGGCCACGCTGGTGGGGCTGCTGGGCATCGAGCGTGCCCGCATGCAGGCAGAGCGCCTGGTGACGCAGGCGCGTGACCATCTCGACGCCTTTGGCGAGCGCGCTGACATGCTCCGCGCGCTGGCCGATTACACGATTTCGCGGAGAAGCTGAATATGGACCGCCCGAATACCCCGCTGCTCGACCGCGTGCATGTGCCGGCCGATTTGCGCAATTATTCCAATGATCAACTCAAGCAACTGGCCGATGAATTGCGGGCGGAGACCATCTCCACCGTCTCGGTCACCGGCGGGCATCTGGGTTCGTCGCTCGGTGTGGTCGAACTCACGGTCGCCATCCATGCGGTGTTTGATACGCCGCATGACCGGCTGATCTGGGATGTGGGCCATCAATGCTATCCGCATAAGATTCTGACCGGGCGGCGGGACCGCATTCGCACGCTGCGCCAGCCCGGCGGCCTTTCTGGCTTCACCAAGCGCAGCGAGAGTGAATACGACCCCTTCGGCGCGGCGCATTCCAGCACCAGCATTTCGGCCGGCCTCGGCATGGCGGTGGCGAGTGCGTTGCAGGAGACGCCGCGCAACGTCATCGCCGTGATCGGCGATGGCTCGATGTCCGCCGGCATGGCCTATGAGGCGATGAACAATGCAGGGGCGGAAAAGGCCAATCTGATTGTCATCCTCAACGACAATGACATGTCGATTGCGCCACCCGTGGGTGCGATGTCGGCCTATCTGAGCCGCACCATCTCCTCGCGCCCCTTCCTCTCGGTGCGTGAGTTCGTGGGCAAGCTGGCCAAGAATTTTCCGGGGCCCATCGAGCGCGCGACCAAGCGGGTGGATGAATATGCCCGCGGGCTGCTGACCGGTGGCACGCTGTTCGAGGAGATGGGGTTTTATTACGTCGGCCCGATCGACGGCCACAATATGGACCATTTGCTGCCGGTGCTGCGCAATCTGCGCGACACGGAGCATAAGGGCCCCTTCCTGATCCACGCCGTCACCCAGAAGGGCAAGGGCTATGCCCCTGCCGAAAGCTCGGGCGACAAGTATCATGGCGTGCAGAAATTCAACGTCGTCACCGGCGAGCAGCAGAAGGCGCCGCCGGGGCCGCCGGGCTATCAGAAGGTGTTTGCCCAGGCCTTGATCGCCGAGGCGGAGCAGGATGAGCGCATTGTGGCGGTGAATGCCGCCATGCCCTCGGGCACCAGCCTTGATATGTTCGCCAAGCGTTTCCCTGAGCGTTGCTTCGATGTGGGCATTGCCGAGCAGCATGCGGTCACCTTCGCCGCTGGCATGGCGACGGAGGGGCTGAAGCCCTTCTGCGCGATTTATTCCACCTTCCTGCAGCGCGGCTATGACCAGGTGGTGCATGATGTGGCGCTGCAAGGCCTGCCGGTGCGCTTCGCGATGGACCGTGCCGGGCTGGTGGGGGCCGATGGCGCCACCCATGCCGGCAGTTTCGACATCGCCTATCTCAGCTGCCTCCCCGGCTTCACGCTGATGGCGGCCAGCTGCGAGGTGGAGCTGGCGCATATGATCGCCACCATGGCCGGCATTGATGACGGCCCCTCCGCCGTGCGCTACCCGCGCGGCGAGGGCTTTGCCTTGCAGCCAGTGCCCGCCCGCGGCACCCGGCTGGAAATCGGCAAGGGCCGCATTCTGCGCGAGGGCACCAAGGTGGCGCTGCTCTCCTATGGCGCGCGGCTGCAGGAATGCCTCAAGGCGGCCGATGAGCTGGCCCTGATGGGTCTTTCCACCACGGTCGCCGATGCACGCTTCGCCAAGCCGCTCGACACCCAGCTGGTCGAGCGCCTGGCGCGCGAGCATGAGGTGCTGATCACCATCGAAGAGGGCTCGATGAACGGCTTTGGCGGGCTGGTGATGCACCACCTCGCCCATGCCGGGCTGCTTGATCGCGGCCTGAAATTCCGGCCGATGACGCTGCCGGACATCTATATCGACCACGACAGCCCGAAGAAGCAGTACGACATCGCCCGGCTCAATGCGCCGCAGGTGGTGGAGACGGTGCTGGCGGCGCTGGGCAAGGAAGCGCTCGCCGCACGTGCGTAAGCTGCGCATCGACCAGCTGCTGGTCGATCGCGGGCTGGTCGAATCCAGAACCCGCGCCCAGGCGCTGCTGATGGCCGGCCTCGTCTATTCCGGCGAGCGGCGGCTCGATAAGCCGGGGCTGAGCGTGGCGGAGGATATCGCGCTCGAACTGCGCGGGCAGGAGCACCCTTGGGTCTCCCGCGGCGGTGTGAAGCTGGCGCATGGGCTGGCGCATTTTGACCTGTCACCGGCGGGGCTGGTCTGCCTTGATGTGGGCGCCTCCACCGGCGGTTTCACCGATGTGCTGCTGCATCACGGTGCGGCGCGGGTGCATGCCGTGGATGTGGGCCACGGCCAATTGGCCTGGAAGCTGCGCAATGACCCGCGTGTGGTGGTGCGCGAAAAGCTCAATGCCCGGCACATGACCAGCGAGGATGTGGGTGAACCCATTGAGGCGCTGGTTTGCGATGCCAGTTTCATTGGCCTGCGCACGGTGCTGCCCGCACCGCTCGCGCTCTGTGCCCCCGGCGCTTGGGCCCTGGCGCTGATCAAGCCGCAATTCGAGATGGGGCCGAAACTCGCCCCTGGTGGCGTTGTGCGGGACGCGGCGGTGCATGAAGCGGCCTGCGCGATGATCCGCGACTGGTGGGCCGCCTTGCCGGGCTGGAGCATTCTGGGCATCGAGCCCAGCCCCATCACCGGGCCGGAAGGAAACCGGGAATTCTTATTGGCGGCGCGGCTGCAGGCGGCGTGATTGAGGCTGTGGATAGAATTGTGGATTGCTTCATCTCGCCTGCTCGCCTGATGATGGGATTGCGGTGGCCAAAGCTATTTTTGCTTCACGAAATCGTTACTTGGCCGGAAATAGTGGCATATGGGCGCGGTGAAGGATTTTTCACATGCGTGTGTTTGCAAGGCCTTGGCATTAAATTCTGAGGCTTGGCAGCAATCTCTACCCAAGGGCGCCGTAACATTTTGCAAATATCGGCTGATTTGACTGCCTTGGCAGCATCACGCCCCGCCGCTTGTGAATGATTTGCGCCGTGGGGCGGTGAGAGGTGCCTCCGCCCCCCGCCGACGCGGCCATCCCGCGCCTTACCGCCAGCCGCCATGACGGCCGCCGTGACGGCCGCCGTGACGGCCTCCGTGATGGCTGGAGGCGTAATGCCGATAGCCCCCGCGATAGCCATAGGCAGGCTGGCTATAGGCGTGGCTCCGATAATAGCCGCCGCCACCGCCATAATAGCGGGGCCCATAGCCTGGCGCCACGCAGGCAGACAGCGCCAGCACAGCGCCAAAGACGGAGATGATGCGGAGCAAGCGGTTCATGGCGAAGCTCGGTGGGGCCATGGGCCCCGATAGGTGGCTGTGGGCGGCGGGTTGCCGTCCCTATGGCGCTTCCTCATCAGGCACCCGCTCCGTGGCGGCCCTACGGTGCCACTGTGACGCTTTGTGGGCGATTGCGGCAGCATTGCGCCTCCCCAAGGCGGCCGGGCAGGGGTAACCTCACCGCGCATGTCACAATCCCTACCAGCCAAAGACCCCAGGCTCATCGCCATCATCGTGGCCAGCGCGCTCTTCATGCAGAATCTGGACAGTGCGGCGGTGATCACAGCCCTGCCCAGCATGGCGCGCGATATGGGGGTGGAACCGGCGCGGCTGGGCGTGGCCATCACCAGCTATCTCGTGGCGCTGACCGTGTTCATTCCCATATCCGGCTGGGTGGCGGATAGGTTTGGCCCCAAGCGGATTTTCATGGTGGCCATTGCCCTTTTCGCCACCGCCTCGGCCGCCTGCGGCCTGTCCAATGGCCTGGGCGAATTGGTGGCGGCGCGCATCACCCAGGGCCTGAAGGGCGCCATGATGGTGCCGGTGGGCCGGCTTCTGCTGCTGCGCGGCCTGCGCAAGGACCAGATGCTGATGGCGATGACCTGGCTGACCATGCCCGGCATGCTGGGGCCGATCTCCGGCCCGGTGCTGGGCGGCGTGCTGACTGATCTTTGGGGCTGGCGCAGCGTATTCTGGATCAATATCCCAGTGGGCGTGCTGGGGCTTTGCCTGGTAGCCTGGAAGATTCCCACAGTGCAGGTTGACCATCCCGGCCCGCCGGATACGCGGGGGCTGCTGCTGGTGGGCATCGCCATGGCCAGCTTCATGTTCGGGCTGGAGACTGTGGGGCGGCATGTGATGCCCTCCGGCCTGCCGGAGGCTGGGCTGGTGCTCGGTATTCTGGTCGGCGTGGTTGCAGTGCGGCATTGCCTGCGCGCGCGGCTCCCGGCGCTGGATTTTTCGCTGCTGCGGGTGCCCACCTTCCACGCTGCTGCAGCCACCGGGACGATTTTTCGCGTCGGCGCTGGCGCCAGCCTCTTTCTGGTGCCGGTGCTGCTGCAGGTGGGTTTTGGCTGGAGCGCCACCGAATCCGGCGTGGTGAGCTTTGCCACGGCGCTGGGCGCCTTGGCGATGAAGCCATTGGCCCGGCCCATTCTGCGGCGCTGGGGATTTCGCGGCAGCATCGTCTGGGGCAGCGTCATGGCTGGGGCTTCGCTGGCGGCCTGCGCGCTGTTCACGCCGGCCTGGCCATTGCCGGCGATGTTCGCGCTCCTCGCCCTGGGGGGGCTGTTCCGCAGCCTGCAATTCACCGCGCTCAATACATTGGCCTTTGCCGATTTGCCGCAATCGCGGTTTTCGGCCGCGACGGGGTTTTATGGCATCACCCAACAAATCGCCCCCGCGCTGGGCGTGGTGCTGGCCACGGCATCGCTGGAGTTGAGTGCGGCCATGGCCGGGCGGGCGGTGGCGGCGGCGGATTTCACCATCGCCTTCATCGTGGCCGGCCTGGTGGTGGCGAGTGCCGCACCGTTCTTTGCCCGCCTGCCCAAGGATGCCGGCGATGAGGTGAGCGGGCATCGTGACCGGTGATGGGCTGAAGTGAGGCTCTGCCTGCGAATCCCGTGGCTTGCCCATGCGGCGGGGGGGTGCATTGACGAAAATGCAATGAAGGAACCGCCCCCCCTTGCGCCCCGGCGCTGCCCGGCCTAACCCCCCTCCCCATAGCCGGCTGTGCCGGATAATCCTGGATTATGTGGCACAGCCGCTGGTCCCGGCTGACGGTTTAGTGATATTTTGCCCACCATTCGGTCACGTGGCCGCAGGGCCAGTAGGAGAGAACGCAGATGAGTGAAGTCGCCGACAAGGTGAAGAAGATCGTGGTGGAACATCTCGGCGTCGAAGAGGCGAAGGTGACCGAAGCTGCGTCCTTCATTGACGATCTGGGCGCCGATAGCCTCGACACCGTCGAGCTGGTCATGGCCTTCGAGGAAGCCTTCGGTGTGGAAATCCCCGATGACGCGGCTGAGAAGATCACCACCGTCAAGGACGCCATCGATTTCATCGAGAAGCATCAGGCCTAAGCTCTAGGCCGCCGGGTTCCGGGAGTAGCGTTCGGTGTTTGCACAAGGCTTCGCACCACGTCGCGTGGTGGTAACCGGCATGGGAATCGTCAGCCCTCTGGGTTTGGGCGTGGCCCATGTCTGGAAGCGGCTGGTAAACGGTGAGAGCGGTTTATCCGCCATCCAGTCCTTCGACCTCAAGGACCTGCCGGCCAAGGTGGCCGGCCAGGTGCCCAATGGCGCGAAAGCCGATGGCAAGCTCGACCTGAACGAATGGATCCCGATCAAGGACCAAAAGAAGATGGACCGCTTCATCCAGCTCGCCATCGTGGCGGCGGCGGAAGCGGTGGAAGATAGCGGCTGGGTCGCCGATACTGAGGAGGCGCAGTGCCGCACCGGTGTCATGATCGGCAGCGGCATTGGCGGTCTGGAAACCATCCAGGAAGCGGCTTCGCTGGTGCAGGCCGGCCGCACGCGGCGGCTCTCGCCCTTCTTTATCCCCTCTGCGCTGGTGAATTTGGCATCGGGCCATGTCTCCATCCGCTATGGCTTTAAGGGGCCGAACCATTCGGCCGTCACCGCCTGCGCCACCGGCGTGCACGCCATTGGCGATGCCGCACGGCTGATCGCACTCGGCGATGCCGATGTGATGGTGGCGGGCGGCACTGAGGCCGCGGTTTGCGAATTGGGCATTGGCGGCTTCTGCGCCGCACGCGCCCTTTCTGTGGCTTTTAATGACGAACCCACCCGCGCCTCGCGCCCCTGGGATAGGGATCGTGATGGCTTTGTGATGGGCGAAGGCTCCGGCGTGGTGGTGCTCGAGGAATACGAGCATGCCAAGGCCCGCGGTGCCACGATCTATGCCGAGGTGGCCGGCTACGGCATGAGCGGCGACGCGCATCACATCACCGCCCCTTCGGACACCGGCGATGGCGCCTTCCGCTCCATGCGCATGGCGCTCCGCGATGCGGGCGTGACGCCTGACCAGGTGCAATACGTCAATGCCCATGGCACCTCCACGCCGATGGGCGATGACCTGGAACTGGGCGCGGTGGAGCGCCTCTGGGGCGAGGCCGGTGCCAAGCTGGCCATGAGCAGTACCAAATCCTCCGTAGGCCACCTGCTCGGTGCGGCCGGTGCGGTGGAGGCGGTGTTCAGCATCCAGGCGATCCGCGATGGTGTCGCCCCGCCGACGCTGAACCTCGAAAACCCCTCGCGCGAGAGCATTATCGACCGCGTGGCATTGCAGGCACAGCAGCGGCCGATTGAATATGCGCTGTCGAATAGCTTTGGCTTTGGTGGCACCAACGCCTCCGTGGTGTTCCGCCGGGCGCCCTAAAACGGCTTGCGCCATCCCTGGTTTATTGGCCATCATGCGGCCAATAAACCAAGGGAACGCTTCAATAATGATCACCCGCCGCGCGCTGGGGCTTGCCGCCCTCGCCAGCCCCGTCATCACTGGCCTGGCCCACGCCCAGGCACAGCGCCTGCGTTGGGCGCATGTCTATGAGGTCAATGAGGCCTATCATACCGAGGCGCTCTGGGCTGCGGCGCAGTTCCGCGAGCGGACGAATGGCAAATACAATATCGAGGTCTTTGCCGCCTCCGCCCTCGGCAATGAGCCGCAGATCAACCAGGGCCTGACCCTGGGCACCATCGACATGATCTATACCGGCGTGGCCTTCGCCGGGGCCAGCTACCGGGCGATGTCGATCAGCCACGCGCCCTATGCGATGCGCGATTACGCGCATTTCCAGGCCTATCGCGGCTCTGCCCTGCATCGCGAACTCATCGCCGGCTATGACGCGCAAACCCGCCACCACGCCGTGGCGCTGACCTATTATGGTGACCGCATGGTCACCGCCAATAAGTCGATCATGACGCCGGCCGATATGCGCGGCCTGAAGCTGCGCGTGCCGCAGGCGCCCTCCTTCCTCATGTTCGCCCGCGGCGTGGGCGCCAATGCCACCCCCATCGCCTTTGCCGAGGTCTATCTTGCCCTGCAAAACGGCACGGTGGATGCGCAGGAAAACCCGCTGCCGACCATCCAGGCGAAGAAGTTTTATGAGGTGCAGAGCCATGTCAGCCTGACCGCGCATATCACCGACAGCCTGCTGACCATCATCTCCGGCACCACCATGCGCCGCTTTAACCCCGCCGAGCAGGGCATGCTGCGCGAGATTCTGGCCCAGGCGGCTGATCGTTGCGGCGCGGCCATCCGCAGCCAGGAGCAGGAGCTGGCCGCCTGGTTCCGCGCCCAGGGCAAAACGGTGCAGGAACCCGACCGCGCCGCCTTCCGCGCCGCCTGCGTGCCGCTGCACAATGTGGATGTGGGCTGGAGCCGGGCGCAGTACGACAGGTTGCAGGCGTTGTGATTCAGCCCGGAGCGGCCAGCCGGCGCAGCACCGCGTAGCCGCCCAGCGTGACCAGGGCGAGGTGGCCGAATGCCAGCCCTCAGCCCAGCGCCCCGGTGCCTGCCAGATCAAGCGTGATGCCCACCACCAGCGGCCCGACAAAGCCGCCGGCATAGCCGCACATGCTGTGCAGCCCCATGGTGGCGCCCCGCCGGCCGGCCTCGGCCGCCTGCACCGTACCCGCGGTCAGCGCCGCGCTATCGAGGTAGATGGCGGCATTCCACAGCAGCACGCTCAGCGCCGCCAAAGGCGCCGAGACCAAGGCGGACCAGCCGGTCAGCAGCGCCATGCCGGCGGCGGCACCCACCGCCCAGGCCACCACCCGGGCGCGGCCAAAGCGCTGCGCCACCTCATTGCCATAGATCGAGATGGCGATGGCGCTCAGCCCCGCCAGGGTGAAGAGCGTGGTCGGCCCGGGCAGCCATTCCGGCGCGCCGTGGGTGGCGATCACCATGGCGAGGAAGGTGACAGCCCAGGCCCGCAGCGCCGCCAATTCCCAGGTGTGCACGGTGTATCCCATGATCCAGGCCATAGCGGGGCGGTTGCGCAGCACCGGGCGGAAATCCAGCAGCCCGCCACGCGGCGCGGCCGGTGCGGCGGTGCCGCCCCCCATGGCCAGCGCGCCGATGGCCGCCGCCCCCAGCGCCGCCACGCCGCCAAACAGAAAAGCCGCCTCCGGCCCCGCCACCGCATCCAGCCCGCCGGCCACCAGGAAGGAGGCCGAGCCTGCAATCCCCACCCCGGCGGCGTGCCAGCTCACGGCACGGGATTGCGCGGCCCCTTCCAGCCTATCGGCAATCACCTTCAGCCCGGGCATGTAGCAGCCGGCCCAGCCAATGCCCGCCACCGCGCGCAACACCAGCGCGCTCCAAAAACCATCGGCCAGCAGGGCGAAGCCCAGATGCGAGGCCGCGGTCAGCCCGGTGCCGACAAGATAGACCCGCCTAGCCGGCACCCGGTCGGTCAGTGAGACCAGAACCGGCACGGCGGCCACATAGGCGGCGAAGAAGGCGCCAATCAGCCAGCCTGCCTCTGTCGCCGAGAGCGACCAGCGGGTGATATAGCCCGGCAGCAGCGCCGGCAGGGTGAAGGAGCCGATTTGCGCCAGCACCTGCGCCGCAACAATGGCGGTGGCGAAGCCGGGCGCGGTCATTCCCGCTCAGTCGGTGACGGGTTCGCCGCGCACCGGCTTGCCGCCGGCCTCTATCAGCAGCGCCTCGATCTCATCGGCGGCCAGCGCCACATCCTCGGCATCGGTGCCCTTGGCCACCAGCGCCACGCCGCCGCGCACCGGCATGGGGCGGAAATAGGGGTAGCTGCCGATATCGAGGTTGGGATGGGCCAGCTGCACCCCGGCCAGCGCGGCGGCGATGCCGCCCTCGAAGACGCCATCGGCATGCACGGTGGCCGAGACAATGGCCTCGCCGCGCTCCAGCTTGGGTGCGAGTGCGCGGAACATCGCCTGCATGATGCGCGGCACCCCGGCCATCACATGCACATTCTCCATCGAGAAGCCGGGCGCGATGGTGGCCTCATTCTCGATCAGCACGCAGCCGCGCGGCATGGTGGCCATGCGCTGGCGTGCCTCGTTGAAGATGCTGGGCGGGTTCTGCGCTGCGTAGAAATCCGCCATGCGCTTCCAGGCCACCGGATGCGGCTCCCATGGCACCGAGAAGGCGCGGGCGATGCATTCGCTGGTGATGTCATCATGCGTCGGCCCAATGCCACCGGTGGTGAAGACATGGGTGAATTTGCGGCGGGTCTCATTGACGGTGCCGATGATGGTCAGCGGGTCATCGGGGATGACGCGCACTTCGCGCACCGGAATGCCCAGTTCGCCCAGTTCGGTGGCCAGGAACTGGATATTGGCATCGCGGGTGCGGCCGCTGAGCACCTCATTGCCGATGATCAGAATACAAGCGGTTGGGTTGGCCATCACAGCATCTCCTGCAGCATCGCCACCAGCGGCCGGTCGGCCGGGGGCATTGGGTATTCCGCCATGCGGTTGGGCCGCACCCAGGCCAGCGCCTGGCCCTCGACAGCGCGCATTGTGCCCCGCCAGCGGCGGCAGACAAAGAGCGGCATGAGGAGATGAAAGCTCTCATAGGCGTGGCTGGCAAAGCTCAGCGGCGCCAGGCAGGCGGCGGTGACATCGATATCCAGCTCCTCCTTCAACTCGCGGATGAGCGCGGCCTCGGGGGTTTCGCCGGGGTTGAGTTTGCCGCCGGGGAATTCCCACATGCCAGCCAAGGCCTTGCCCGGCGGGCGCTGGGCCAGCAGCACCCGGCCATCGCCATCAACGATGGCGCAGGCCACCACCAGCAGCATGGGCAGGGCGCGGGGCGGTGCCATCTCGCGCGGCTTGGCCATCTCGAAGGTCAGCACATCCATGACGCGGTTGCGCGACATGAATTCCTGCACCCCCTGGCCGGTCTGGGCAAAGCCGCAGGCGCGCAGCACCGCCTGGGAGCCCAGATTATCGGTCAGCGCGCTGGCCACCACACGGTCTAGCCCCAGCGTGCCGAAGCCCCATTCCAGCAGGGCCCGGGCCGCCTCGCGCGCATAACCCTGGCCCCAGAATTTCCGGCCGAGCCAATAGCCCAGCTCGGCCTCGCCGGGGTTGGCGCGGTTGGTGGTCAGGCCGATGCAGCCGATCAACTGGTCGCCCATGGTGATGGCGAGATGAAACCCCTCACCGCGCGCCGCCTGGTCATGGGTGGAGCCGATCCAGTCGCCCGCCATGGCCTCGCGATAGGGGAAGGGCACGCGGGCGAGGTTGCCGGCCACCGAGTAGTCATTGACCAGCCGGAACATCGCCGCGGCATCGCCGGGCTGCAGGCCGCGCAGTGCCAGACGGGCGGTGGTGAGATCGGGCAGGCTCATGCTTCTCCGGCCAGCACCAATAGCGGCAGCGCCAGCCATGCCCTCAACTGCGGTAGCTGCCGTTGATATCGATATAGGCGTGGGTCAGGTCGCAGGTATAGATGCTGGCTTTCCCGGCCCCCAGGCCGATATCGATGGTGATGGTGACCTCGCGCCCCTGCATATGGGCGGTGACCGGTGCCTCGTCGTAATCCGGCGCCAGCTCGCCCTCCCGCGCCATCCAGACGCCGCCGACGGCGATGGAAAGCCGGTCACGCTCCGCCGGCTCACCCGCCTTGCCCACCGCCATGACGATGCGGCCCCAATTGGCGTCGGCCGCGGCGATGGCGGTCTTCACCAGCGGTGAATTGGCCACCGACATGCCGATGCGGTGGGCGGATTGATCGGACACCGCGCCGGTCACATCGATGCGGATGAGTTTCTGCGCGCCTTCGCCATCGCGCGCGACCATCAGCGCCAATTCCATCAGCACCTCATGCACGGCGCGGGTGAAATCGCCCAGCATGGGCCCACCCTCGGCCGGCACCTGGGGATGCGCGGCGGCGCCGGTGGCGAAGAGCAGCACGGTGTCGGAGGTGGAGGTATCGCTATCAACCGTCACGCTGTTGAAGCTTGGGCCGATGCCGTTGGAGAGAATTTTCTGGAGCACCGGGGCGGGGATTTTCGCGTCGGTCGCCAGGAAGGAGAGCATCGTCGCCATATCGGGCATGATCATGCCGCTGCCCTTGGCGATGCCGTTGATCGTCACCACCGCCTCGCCGATCTTCGCCGTGCGGGTCACGCCCTTGGGGAAGGTGTCGGTGGTCATGATGGCGCGGGCGGCCTGTTGCCAGGCATCGGCGGTGAGCCTGCCCGCCAGCCCCGGCAGGGCGGCGGTGAGTTTTTCGGTGGGCAGCTTCTCGCCGATCACCCCGGTGGAGGCGAGAAACACCTCGCGGGGCTCGCAGCCCATCAGCTGGGCCATGGTTGCGACGGTTTGCGCGCAGGTCTCGCGGCCGGCCCTGCCGGTGAAGACATTGGAATTCCCGGCATTGACGACCAGCGCCCGGGCCTTGCCGCCGGCCAGCGCCGCGCGGCACCATTCCACCGGCGCGCCGGGGCATTTGTTCAAGGTAAAGACGCCCGCCACGGTGGTGCCGGCGGGGAAGACCATCATGGTCACGTCATCGCGCCCCTGATAGCGGATGGCGGCGGCGGCGGTGCCCAGTGCCACGCCGGCAATGGCGGGCAGCGCGGGCAGGGGCAGGGCGAGGGGGGAGACCTCCATGGCCATGGTTCAGCGCCTCCCAGCCGGGGCGGGTGGGGGTGGTGGCGTGCCCACCAGCGGTGCGGCGGGGGCAGCCGGCGCCTCCACCCGCTCGATATTGACCGAGCCGCGCAGCCGCTCAACCGCCCCGGCCACCTCTTCCTGCAGCAGCGCCTGGCGGATTTGCTCCCGCGAATCGTCAAAGCTGGGCGCCTGGGTGCGACGGCGTTCATCAACGCGGATGACATGCCAGCCAAATTGCGTGCGCACTGGTGCGGCCACCAATTGGCCCGGCTGCAGGGCAAAGGCGGCCTCGGCGAAGGGCGGCACCATATCGGCCCGCTTGAACCAGCCCAGATCACCACCCTCGCGGCTGCCGGGGCCGGTGGCCATGCGGCGGGCGACATCCTCGAAGGATTGGCCGCGATTGAGGTCGGCCAGCGCGGTGCGCGCCTCGGCCTCGGTCGGCACCAGGATATGGCGGGCGCGGACCTCGTCCTCGGCCTGGTTGGCGGCGGCATCGCGGTCATAACGGGCGCGGATGGTGGCATCGGTCACCCGGGGCAGCACCTCGCGCTGCAGCAGGGTCTGGGTCAGTTCCTGCGCCTCGGCGCGGGCGAGGCGGGCGCGCACCTCCGGGTCACGGTCCAGCCCGGCGCGGCGGGCGGCGGCGATCAGGGCACGGTCGGTGATGGTGCGGTCGATCAATTGACGCATCGCCTCGGCCGGGATCATGGCCAGCAGGGCCTCGGCCGGCACGCCGCGCATTTCGGCCGGCATCACATCTGCGGCGGTGGCCAGCACATCGGACATGCGCACCGGCTCGCCCTCGATTCGGGCGATGATGGCGTCCGGCGCGGCAGGCGCCTGTGCCAGGGCCGATGAGGCGAGCAGAAGAAAGGCAAAATGCGGGAAACGCATGCGGCAGGGCCCCAGAGATTTTTAAATTCCTGATCAGAATGGCCGATGCGCCCGGGTGCCACAAGTTGGGCCGCACGTTGACCCTGCGATGCCCCCGCCCTATTTGCGCTTCTGCCCCTTGGAAGCCCACCGGCCGCGCGCATGGGGCCGGAGAATAGGTCACATCATGTTTTCCCGCCTGGCTCGTGCCATTTTCGGTTCTGCGAATGACCGCGCTTTGAAGCGCCATGAGGCGAGGGTGCCGCGCATCAATGCGCTGGAATCCGGCCTCGCTGCCCTGGATGACGAGGCGCTGCGCGCCCGCGTGCAGGCGATCCGCGACCAACTCGCCGCAGGAACAGAGCTGGATTCGGTGCTGGAGGAGGTCTTCGCCATCGTGCGCGAGGCTGCCAAGCGCGCGCTCGGCATGCGGCATTTCGATGTGCAGATGATTGGCGGCATGGTCCTGCATGAAGGCCGCATCGCTGAAATGAAGACCGGCGAGGGCAAGACCCTCGTTGCCACCCTGCCGGTGGTGCTCAACGCGCTCTCCGGCAAGGGCGTGCATGTGGTGACGGTGAATGACTATCTGGCCAGCCGCGATGCCGAATGGATGGGCAAGCTCTACGGCTTTCTCGGCCTGTCCACCGGCGTCATCGTCAATGGCCTCAATGATGATCAGCGCCAGGCGGCCTATGCCTGTGACATCACCTATGGCACCAACAATGAATTCGGCTTTGACTATCTGCGCGACAACATGAAGTACCGGCTGGCCGACATGGTCCAGCGCAGCTTCAACTTCGCCATTGTCGATGAGGTGGATTCGATCCTGATCGATGAGGCGCGCACGCCGCTCATCATCTCCGGCCCGACGGATGACACCTCGGACCTCTATCGCCGCGTCAACGCCGTGATGGTGGGTTTCGTGACCGATGCTGAGCGCTTCGAGAAGGATGAGAAGCAGCGCACCGTCAATATGACGGAAAAGGGTGGTGAGGAGATCGAGGCGCTGCTGCGCGCGGGCGGCGTGCTGACCGAGGGTGGACTCTACGACACCGAGAATATCTCGCTGGTGCATCATGTGAACCAGTCGCTGCGCGCCCATACCCTGTTCAAGCGCGATGTCGAATATGTCGTGCGTGACGACAAGATCATCATCATCGATGAATTCACCGGCCGCATGATGGATGGCCGGCGCTACTCCGATGGCCTGCACCAGGCGCTGGAGGCGAAAGAATTCGTCACCGTCCAGCCCGAGAACCAGACGCTGGCCTCGATCACCTTCCAGAACTATTTCCGTCTCTACCCGAAGCTGGCCGGGATGACCGGCACGGCATCGACCGAAGCCGATGAATTCGCTGAGATATACAAGCTGGAAGTGGTTGAAATTCCGACCAATGTGGCGGTGGCGCGGGTGGATAGCGATGATGAGGTCTATCGCACCACGGCCGAGAAATATGACGCGGTGGCAACGCTGATCGAGGAATGCCGCGCCCGCAACCAGCCCGCGCTGGTGGGCACCACCAGCATCGAGAAATCGGAAATGCTCTCGGCCATCCTCAAGGCCAAGCGAATCCCGCATGCGGTGCTCAATGCGCGTTATCACGAGCAGGAGGCGGGCATCATCGCCCAGGCCGGCCGGCCTGGCACCATCACCATCGCCACCAATATGGCCGGCCGCGGCACCGACATCAAACTCGGCGGCAATGCCGATATGCTGGCACGGCAGGAGACCGGCACCTCGGATGGCGAGGCCTATGAGGCAGCACTCGCTCGGCACGAGGCTGAGGTGCTGGAGTATAAGAAGACCGTCATGGCGGCCGGTGGGCTCTTCGTGATCGGCACGGAGCGCCACGAATCCCGCCGCATCGACAACCAGCTGCGCGGCCGCTCCGGCCGCCAGGGTGACCCCGGCGGCAGCCGCTTCTTCCTCTCGCTGGAAGATGATCTGATGCGGATCTTCGGCTCCGAGCGCATGGGCGGCATGCTGCAGAAACTCGGCCTCAAGGAAGGCGAGGCGATCACCCATAGCTGGATCAACAAGGCACTCGAAAAGGCGCAGAAGAAGGTCGAGGCGCGCAATTTCGACACCCGCAAGAACCTGCTGAAATATGATGATGTGATGAATGATCAGCGGCGCGAGGTGTATTCCCAGCGCCGGCTGTACATGGAAGCGAGCGACCTGTCCGAGACGGTTGTAGAAATGCGCCGCGAGACCATCCACGACATGGTGCGCGCCGCCATTCCGGAAAACTCCTACCCCGAGCAATGGGACCTGGCCGGGCTGGAGGAGAAGGTGCGCGTTAACCTCAACCTGGACCTGCCGGTGGCGGCGATGGGCAAGGAGGAGGGGATTGATGACGACATGATCCTCGAGCGGCTCCAAGACGCCGCCGACCGTGCAAGCGCCGTGCGCGCCGCCGATATCGGCCCTGAGATGATGCGCATGGTGGAGAAGAGCCTGCTGCTGCAGCTCTTCGATCAGGTGTGGAAGGAGCACCTGCTGCAGCTCGACCATCTCCGCCAGGGCATTGGCCTGCGCGCCTATGGCCAGCGGGACCCGCTGAACGAGTATAAGAGCGAGGCCTTCGTGCTGTTCAACAGCATGCTGGAGGATTTGCGGGTGCGGGTGACCTCGCTGCTGATGCGGGTGGAACTGCGTCCCGATGCGCCGCCACCGATGCCCGAGCCGGTGCGCGTGCTGGATATGCGCCACCCCTCGCCCGATGGTGCCGATATGGAGGGCCAGGGCGATGTGGCGGTGGCGCCGCGCCGCGGCGAGGCGGTGAACCCGAACGACCCGGCAAGCTGGGCTGGCACGCCGCGCAATTCGGCCTGCCCTTGTGGTTCGGGGAAGAAGTACAAGCACTGCCATGGGCGCATGTGAGCGCCATGGCCGAGCCGCGTGACATGACCTAGGCTCTCCCGCCAGCCGAGGATCACCATGCAAACCAATTTCACGCCTGAGCAATTGCGCGACCCCGAATTGCGGGAAGCCAATACCATTCTGCGCAGCTGCGTGCATTGCGGCATGTGCACCGCCACCTGCCCCACCTTCGTGGAACTGGGCGATGAGCTGGATTCGCCGCGCGGCCGCATCTACCTCATCAAGGACATGCTGGAGAATGGCCGCCCCGCCACCGAGCTCGAGGCCCGCCATGTCGATCGCTGCCTCTCCTGCCTCAGCTGCATGACAACCTGCCCCGCCGGGGTGAACTACATGCACCTCGTCGATCATGCCCGCCGGCATATCGAGGAGACCTATGACCGGCCCCTGCCCGAGCGCCTGCTGCGCCGCATGCTGGCGATGATTCTGCCCTACCCGGCGCGCTTCCGCCCCGCCATGCGCCTGGCCGGGCTGGTGCGTGGCCTCGCCGGCCTGATCCCCGGCCAGTCGATGACGGCCAAAAGGCTGCGCGCCATGTTGAAACTGGCACCGAAAACCCTGCCGCCGGCACAACCCCTCGGCAGCCTCTACCCCGCCGAGGGCGCGCGGCGCGGCCGTGTGGCGCTCCTGGCCGGCTGCGCCCAGCAGGTGCTGGACCCGGAGATCAACGCCGCCACTATCCGCCTTCTCACCCGCATGGGGGTGGAGGTGGTGGTGCCGCCCTCCACCGGCTGCTGCGGCGCGCTGACCCATCATATGGGCCTGCATGACCCCGCCATGGCCGCCGCGCGGGCCAATATCCTGGCCTGGGACGCGGCGGGGCTGGATGCGGTGGTGGTCAATACCTCGGGCTGCGGCACCACGGTGAAGGATTACGGCTTCATGTTCCGCGAGGCGCCGGAAGCCGCCGCCGCCGCGCGCGTTTCCGCCATGGCGATGGACATCTCCGAGGCGCTGGACAAATTCGGCTATGCCCCCAGCCGGCCCGCGCCGGGCATCACCGTGGCCTATCACAGCGCCTGCTCGCTGCAGCATGGCCAGAAGATCACCGCCCTGCCCAACCAGCTGCTGCAAAAGGCGGGCTTCACGGTGAAGGAACCGCTGGAGGGCCATCTCTGCTGCGGCAGTGCCGGCACCTATAACATCATGCAGCCCGACATCGCCGAGCGGCTGCGCGCGCGCAAACTGGCCAATATCAACCGCACCGGTGCCTCGGTGCTGGTGGCGGGCAATATCGGCTGCCTCACCCAGCTGGGCGGCGAGGCGCTGCCCACCATCCACACCGTGCAAATGCTGGACTGGATGGCCGGCGGGCCAAAACCCGCCGCGCTGTAGCTTTTATTCCCCCATGTTCCGAGCCGCCTTGCGAAGCCGCAAGGCTCGAAAATGCTCTGATCACCCCTGCCCGCGCAGCATCTGGATGATGCCGGAGAAATCGGTACCCGCCCCACCCTCGGCGCAGAACGCCTCATAAAGCTCCAGCGCGCGGGCGCCCAAAGGCGTGGAGGCACCCGTGCTCGCCGCCGCCGCCTGCGCCAGGCCAAGATCCTTCAGCATCAGGGCACCAGCAAAGCCGGGCTTATAGTCGCGATTGGCCGGGCTGGCCGGCACCGGCCCCGGCACCGGGCAATAGCTCGTCATCGCCCAGCACTGGCCAGAGGATTTGCTGGCAACATCGAACAGCCCCTGGTGCGAGAGGCCGAGCTTTTCCGCCAGCAAAAACGCCTCGCAGGTGCCGATCATGGAAATCGCCAGCAGCATATTGTTGCAGGCCTTGGCCGCCTGGCCCGCCCCGGCGGCGCCGCAATGCACGATGCTGCGGCCCATCGCCTCCAGCACCGGCCGGGCGGCTTCCACCGCAGAATCCTCGCCCCCCACCATGAAGGTGAGCGTGGCATTCTCAGCTCCCATCACCCCGCCCGAGACCGGGGCATCAAGCAGCGGCTGGTTTACCGCCGCCGCCACCTCGCGCGCCGCTGCCACATCGATGGTCGAGCAGTCAATAAAGATGGCATCCGCCCGTGCCGCCGCCGCCAACCCACCGAGCCAGACCTCACGCACATGCCGGCTGGCCGGCAGCATGGTGATCACCATCTCGGCGCCCGCCGCCACGCCAGCGGCATCCACCGCCCGCCGGCCACCGGCGGCCTCCAGCCCGGTCATGGCGGCCTCGCTGAGGTCAAAGCCCACCACCGCATGCCCGGCGCGGCAGAGATTCGCCGCCATAGGCAGCCCCATATTGCCCAGACCCACAAAGCCTATGCGTGCCATCATCAGCCTCCCATCTCGCGCAGAATCTCGTCGCTATGCTCGCCCAGCGCCGGGGCGGGGCCGAGCTGAATATCCAGGCCCGGCGGATTGGCCAAAGGCAGCCTTCCCAGCCCCGGCTGCTCGACGCAGGGCGCGGCGGCGCTGGCCTGCACATGCCCATCCTCCAGCCATTCCAGCACCGTATTCACCCGGCTGGCGAGAATGCCCGCCGCATGCAGCGCCGCAATCCACTCCGCCGCCGGGCGGGTGAGGAAAATCCCGCGCAGCATCGGCAGCAGTGCCGGCTTGTTCTGCGCCCGCAGCGGGAAAGAGCCAAAGCGCGGGTCTTGCAGCAGTGCCGGCGCCCCCAGCACGCCCACCAGCGTCACCCAATCCACCTCGCGCACCAGGGCGATCATCACCCAGGCGCCATCGCCGGCCTGATAGCTGCCGGCGGGCACGTTCAACTCCGCCGGCAAGCGGCCCAGCAGCCCAGCCTCGGCGATGGAGGTGCAGAGCAGCGAGGCCGCCCCGGCCATCAGCGAGCAATCCAGCACCCGCTGCCGCGGCGTGGTATCGCGCGCCCGGTCAGCCAGCGCTGCCTGCACGGCGGCAAAGGCGGACATGCCGGTGTGAATATCCACCGGCAGGGTGCCCACCTTATGCGGCGCGCCATCCATGCCGGCATTTTGACTGACAAGGCCGGAAAACGCCTGGGCCACGGCATCGGTGCATGGCCGCTCGGCATAGGGCCCGCTCTGGCCAAAGCCGGAGATGGAAACATAGACCGCATCCGCCCGGGCATGCGCCGGCCCCAGCCCGATGCGCGCGGCCACGCCGGGGCGAAACGCCTCGATCACCACGTCGGCGCGCGCCATCAGCGCCTGGGCTTTTGCGCGCTCGGCGGGGGCGGCCAGGTCCAGCACCAGGCTGCGCTTGCCGCGGTTGAAGACCGAACTCATCACGCTGTGCGAGCCCTCACGCGTGGTGAGCCCGCGCGACCAATCGCCCTTGGGCGGCTCCAGTTTCACCACCTCCGCGCCCATTGCGGCCAGCAGCATGCCGCAATATGGCCCGGCGATGCCCTGCGCGGCATCGAGCACGAATAATCCCTTATAGGGCTGCATGGCGTTCCCCTGGTTCCCGCCCGCATCCTGCGCCATTCCAGGCGGCAGGGAAGGGGGCCGGTGCGGCTATTCGGCCTCGAGCGGCGCGTTCAGCGCCACCCCCGGCACCAGGATACCGCCCGGCCGGCCATTGGCATTGGCACCCTGCCAGGTGGTTGTGAAGACTTCTGGGAGTGCCGGCCCCTCGGCGCAGGCCAGCCACAGGCGGAAGAGATGCCGGCGCCGCTCGGGTTCGGGGAAATCCTCATATTCGGTGCGCGAATGCAGCACCCAGTGATTATTGATCAGCTGCACATCGCCAGGCTGAAAATCCATATCGAGATGGAATTCATCGCTCTCGGCCAGGGCGTCTAGCATGTCGCAGGCCGCTTCCAGCGCAGTCGTGCTGCGCGGCACCTGGGGAAAACGCTGCGCCTTGCGCATGGTGCTGCGGACATAGGTGGTGATCAGCCCGCCGCCGGGCATGGGGTTGAAGATGGGGACGATGTACCATTCCTCGGCGCCGGCTGGCACTTCGCCACGGCGGTCGCGATAGACCGGGCGCACCAGCTCAGCCAGCAGGTCTGGCCGGCGCTCCAGCATGGCGTTGTACAGCGCGGCGGAGCTGGCGATGGAGGAAAGCCCCCCCGCCTTGGCCGGCCGGAGGCAGAGCAAGCCCACCACATCGGCCGAATCAGTGTGGTAGGGCAGCCGCGCCGCCGTCTGATAGCCGCGATGCACCGGCGAGGCGTAATCCATGCCGATATCCTTCACATGCCCCAGGATATGGCCTTTGCCATTCTGCGAGACCGGCTCGCCCAGATGCGTGCCCAGGCCGAAATAGGCGATGGCGGTCTGCCGCGTGGTCCAGCGCTCCACCGGCAGGCCGCGCAGCAGAATAAAGCCATGCGCATGCAGCACCTGCCGGCGGATTTCGCCGATGAGGCCGGCCAGGGCGGGCACCGGCATATCGGCCGGGCCAATGGCGGCGATGTCGATGCCGCTGGCATCGAGCCGGCGCACCTCGGCATCGAGGGCGGCGATCTCGGCGCCGGTCAGCGGGCGGATCCAATCCTGGCGTGCCGCCATCTCGGGGCCGCGCCAGGCATGGGCGGCTGCGATGGGGCGGGGCAGGGTTTCGATGGTCATCGCATCAATCCCCGATTGCGGAATAGACCAGCGCGTTGATCACCCGGCGATAATATTGCCGCAGCAGCCCCGGCGTTGCGGCCATGAACACCACGGCCAGCTCCTCCTCGGGGTCGACCCACATGGCGGTGCCATAGGCGCCGTTCCAGCTATACATGCCCCGATTGCCCAGCAGCGCGCTGCCGCCCTCACGCCGCACGGCAACGGTGAGGCCGAAGCCCCAATTCACCATATTGCCCTCGGTATTGGTCAGGTTGTTCTGAATGCCAGCATGCATGTGGTCGCGCGTCATCTCCGCCACCGAGGCGCGAGAGAGCACCCGCCGGCCATCCAGCGCGCCGCCATTGAGCAGCATCTGGGCGAAGCGGACATAATCCGCCGCGGTGGAGACGGCGCAGCCGCCGCCGCATTCGAATTGCGGCGCGATGAGGCCCATATCAACATTCTGCGGCTGGCCCGAGATGGGGTCGGTCGGCAGGGCGGTGGCGTAGCGGGCGCGGTTAGCCGGGGGCACCAGGAAGCCGGTATCGGCCATGCCGAGCGGGCGGAAAATGCGGTTTTCCATCGCCACGCCCAGCCGCTGCTCGGTCAATTGCTCCACCACCAGGCCGAGAACGTCGATCGACAGGCTGTAATCCCACACTGTTCCCGGCTGGTGCAGCAGCGGCAGGCTGGCCAAGCGCTCCATGAAGGCGGCGGGGGTGAATTGCCGCGAGGATGTGCCGGAGGACCCAGGATAGAGCCGGTGCAGCGCCGTATTGCCCCGCGCACCATAGGTGATGCCCGAGCTGTGGCGCGCGAGGTCGATCAGGGTGATCGGCCGGGCGGCGGGCACGGTGTTGTCCGGATTGCCATCCACCGCCACGCGGCGATTGGCCATGGTGGGGAAGACGCGGGTGATGGGGTCACCAATGGCAAGCTTTCCCTCTTCCAGCAGCGTCAGCAGCGCCACGCCGGTCAAGGGCTTGGTCATGCTGGCGATAGGGAAGATGGCGTCGCGCGGCATGGGCCGGGTGCGGGCGCCATCGATATGGCCGAAGGCCTCGTAATAGGCGAGTTGGCCGCGCCGGGCGATGGCAATGACCGCGCCGGGCAATTGGCCGCGGGCGATATCAGCCTCCATGGTGGTGCGGATGCGGTCCAGCCGCTCGGCGGAAAAGCCCAGTGATTGCGGTGTGGCCCGCGGCAGCGGGTCAGCCGCCAGGGCCGGCAGGGCAAAGAGCGCCATGGCGCAGGCCAGCAGCGTTTTCATCGAGTTCTCCCCTATGATGCGCCGGCTTGCCGCCGGGCTTGGGGAAAGCCTAGGTCCTTTGGCGGTGGAAAGACAACACAGGGCTGGGCATTGCCCGCCACCCGCCTGGCATTGGCTCGGCTGGCGCGTCATCGCTCAACATGATAAGTAAAATTCACGAAAACCTGTGGCGCTTTGCCGGCGAATGTTGGCCCCTCAGGTGTCTATTCTGTTATATGCAAATTCAAGGGATTTTGGCGATGAGGGTTTTGGTTGGCGTTCTTCTGGCGGCTGCGGTGATGTGCTGCGGGCCTGCCCTGGCCGATAGGGCGGCGGCGGATCGCTGCGCGGCCGCGCTGCCCGCCGCCAGCAAGACCTTGTATGATGGCGCCTTGCCAGCTGTGGTGGGCGGCACCGCCGTGCCTGACGCGCTGCGCGCCGTGGCCCGCCCGCTGGTGATGAATGGCAGCATGAGCCGTGACGTGGCCCGCAGCGCGGCCGAGGCGGCCGGTGCTTGCCTGCGCCAAGTCAATTGAACCCGCTTAACCCATTGCCCAAAAGGAGAAACACCATGTTGAAATGGTTCGCTGCGGCCCTGATTGTCGCCACCACCCTGCCTGTGCCGCAGGCTGCGGCGCAGGCGGTTCCGGCCCGGCGCGCAGCGGTGCGCGTCGCTATCCCCGGGGTGGGTGCCCCCGGCGTGGGCGTGAGGCCTGGCGTGGGCGTCGGCGCCCCTGGTGTGGGGGCGAGGCCAGCGGCGGGTGCAGGCCGCGGCGCCAATCGCGGTGGACCGGTCAACCGGGCCGGCGCGCGCTGATTATAGGCTCCTGAGCCGAACAATGCAGGACGGCTCTAGATGTTCCGAGCGGTCTTGCCAAGCCAGATGATCTGGCGGGGGCTGAACAATGAATTGCGGGGGTCAAAAAGATCGAGGGGCTTTGCCCCTCGAGCACCCCAGCAGGAAACTCAGTTTCCTGCACCTTCGATTAATTTAATTTTCGAGAATTATATATTTAATTTATCATATTTTATTTGATAAATATATCACGCATAAAAATATGAAATAATGTTTTTATATTACATATTACTATTATTATTGTATTTTCCTCGAAATATCGTAAAATAAGCGGGCCCTAAAATTAATCAAAGGTCCAAGAAAATTATTTTCCTGGTGGGAGAGCGCGAGAGGGCAAAGCCCTTTCGCTCTTTCTTTTCCCCCGCCAGCAGCCTGCTAGCGAAACAGGAAGCCGCGCGGCACCACGAAGCGCAGGCTCAGCCCGATCTCCCATACGGAACGCTGTGGGCCACCTGTCAGCGCATAATGGGTGACAAGGCCGCTCAGCTCGGCCGCATACTCGTCATTTATCATGAAGACGCGGCCGAGGGAGGCTGTGAGGGGCACGGTCCAGCGGAACCGCCCGCTTGTCTCCCAATCATAACGCAGTTCGGTGCTGACCCCCGTGGTCCAGGCATTGCCAAGGCCCAGCGAGAATTGCGCATTCAGCATTGAAATGGTCGTCCGCTCGTAATTCGTGGGCCCGGCCATTGTCCAGCGCTGGCTCAAGCGCAGGCCGGTCGTGATCGTATCATCCTGATAATAGAGGCCGGCGGCCGGCCCGGCCTCCCAATTGCGCGAACCCAGGCCCGCCCGGCTGGCTGCAGGCATGGAGGAGGTAAAGCCCAGGCCCAGATAGAGGTTGTTGCGCGGCGGCGTCACCAGGAAGGCGTCGAATGAGACATCCCCTAAGCCATTATATTGGTGAGAATTTGCAATCATGGTGACCGGCAATTTGGTGAAGGTTGCAATCATCCATGCCTCGGGCAGGCTGAAGGGGCGGAGAATGGTGAATTCATTGACCAAGCCGTGCCGGCCCTGCCCTTCACCCGCGGCCAGCCGCATCTCGGTGCTGATGGTGGTGCTGCCGGCAAGGGGATTGGCCAGGCTGCGTGCCAAGGCATCCGGGTTGATAGGCGCCTGTTCCGCAGCGGCGCCACCCGTCAGCAGCATCGCCGCGTAAAAACCCGCAAAACGCATTTAAACCCCCCGATTCCAATGCTCTCCCGTCATGCCTGGAGAAGGTGTTGTTGGGTATCCTGTTTGTTGCGGCAAGACGGGAAGAAATTCGTGCTGTGGCGCTTTCCGGGCACCCGCAGAGTCTTCGAGGGCTCTGCTGGCGATCTGCCCTGCCCCTTCAGCAACCGGGGGCTGCAGGCTTCGCCGGCGGCCAGCCCAGCACGCCTTCCGGGCCCGGCCGGTTGCGCAGCCACCATGCCCAGTCTTCCGGCAGGAGGGAGATCGGGTCCGCATGCGCAAGCTCCCGCGCCGCCCAAACCGGCCAATGGGCGTTGGACAGTGCCGGCCGCCCCAGCATGACCAAATCGACCAATCCCTGCCTGATAACGCTATCCGCCACCGCCGGGACCCCCAAATTCCAGCTCACCCCCACCGGTATATCCACAGCGCGGCGGACGCGCGCGGCCCGCTCCACCATGAAGCCCAGCTCCTTGAAGGGCAGGTCCTTCACCTCATCGGTGTTCATACCCAGGCTCAAATCCGCCAGGTCCAGCCCATGGCGCTTCAGCTCACCCACCGCCCAGATTGAATCCTCAAACCGCACGCCCTTCTCGTTGAAATCATCCGAGCCCAGCCGCATCGTCAGCGGCAGGCGTTCCGGCCACACCGCGCGCACGGCGTCCATTGCCTCGCGGTGGAAGCGCAGGCGCTTCTCCAGGCTGCCGCCATAGGCATCGCTGCGCTGGTTCGCGAGGGGCGAGAAAAAGCTGGCGCCGAGATAGCCATGCGCAAAATGCATCTCCAACCACTCAAACCCCGCATCCAGCGCCCGGCGTGCGGCTGCGGCATAGGCGCGATGGATGTCGTGAATCTCCTCCACCGTCATGGCCTGCACCGGGTAGGTGTAGCGGCCGCCATAGGGAATGGCCGAGGGGCCCCGCACCTGCCACCCATCCGCATGGTCGGGCGGCAATTGTATTTTGCCGTGCCAGGGCTTGGTCTCGCTCCCCTTGCGCCCGGTATGGCCAAGTTGGATGGCAGGAACGGCGCCCATATCCTTGATCATGGCCGTAACCCGGGCCAGGCCCTCAACCTGATTGTCATCCCAAATGCCCGCGCAGGATGTGCAGGTGCGGCCATCAGGCGTGATCGCAATCTGCTCGGGGAAGACCAGGCCAAAGCCACCCGCCGCGCGCGAGCCCAGCAGCATCAGATGAAAATCGCTCATGCAGCCATCAACCGCGCGATACATCGTCATGGGAGACATGGCGATGCGGTTGCGCAGCGTGATGCCCTTAAGCGTGAATGGGCTGAACAGATCAGGCACGGGCGGGCTCCATCTGCGGCGAATGAGCCCCTCCCGCATAGCAGAGCCCGGCCGTGGCAGAGAGACCCATCGCCGCCTTAGGGCAGCAACGAAAACCCAGCCGCCATCAGCCCGCGCCCCTGCCTAACGCCCGCTCAACTGCGCTCCACTTTGAGGATTCGATTGATAACCGCCGACCGTTCGGAGGTTTCCATCATCGTATCATACCGCGGCGAGCGGCCGTTGATGACTGAGTCCAGCTCATGCGCCCGGTGATGGGCATAGCCTGCAATCCATTGATAAGCCGCCGCCCCGGCGGCGCCCTGCAAGGCGCAGGGGGAGAGGGCGGAGAGAATGCGGGTTGCATTCAACAGTGGCGTGATGAACGGCTCCAAATCCAGCGGCGTGAGATGCCGCACCTGTTCGTCATCATTTTCCGGCATGGAGGCAGGATCCTCTTCCAACGATTTCTCTCCGTCCGTAATTTTTTATGACGCTTGTTTTAACGGTAACAGATAAACGTAGCCGACAAACCATGAGAATATCGACACCCGCCGGTGATATTTTCACAAATTCGTCAGCGCCCAGGCCTTGGCCGGCGGCGAATTTGCCGCGGGCGGCATCACCTCATCCCGTTTATTATAAAGCCAAATCAGTACAATGACGCCTAATGCATGCATTGAAATGCAGGGCAGGCTGACCCAAGCCTGCTTTTTGCTCACGAAAACGTGATTACGGAGGGGGTGGTTATTCGCATGGGCGGGGCCGAGCGGCTGCGCCCGCCGAGTTGCGCCCATGGATGCGTTGCCGCGCCGCGCAGCTTGCATGGCCTGGCGCGAGGTGAAGCAGCGCCACTAGCCCGCCCATGCGGCGGCGCGTGGGCATGCAGCATGGTTGCGCCAGCAACTAACGACTAGTCCTTATTGGCCGGTAAGGGCAGCGGCTCAGGGAAGAGCGGCTCATGGGTCATAGGGCCATAAAACCGCAGCAGGGTGCGGACAAAGCCGCCAGCCTCCACGCCCGGCGCCTTGGAATACACCGCATGATGATCTGGCGGGATGCGCCACCTCAGCCACAGCCGCGCCTAGCTCATCGATTTCAGCCAGGACCCGCACAACGGGTGTTTTTTATCGAAACTTGAGGTAATTTTGTGGGAAGAAATTAAGGAGTTCTAGCTGGACTCCCGTCTAACGATGCCGTCGCGATGGTCGGCGGTACCCCCGGCTGGATGCAGCCTGAACGCCGCGCGCGGGACAAGCTTCACGGAATCGCTAATCGATTCAATAGTTTAACTGCTGGAAATCATGTGCGAGGACGCAACGACCCCTGACCGATATGAACGGCTCAATTTTCCTGTCGTCAGCCGCCCGATCCGCAAAAAAACAATTTGTAACGTTTTACACATGATGCGAACCTATGGGCGAATAAGGAGGACATGCTTTGGAAAACAATCCCGATCTTCAGTCAGGCTGCGCTCACCCAAGCCCCCGCGTGCTTACAGCGCTGGAGCTGGATCCGTTCATTGAACCGCTGGTGAACGCGACGCGCATTTTGTCCTATTTATCGCCTTGCGAGTTGCAGGGCGTTGGCGGTTCCGCTGCCTTTAAATGGCTCGCCAGCCTCGCCGCCAACCGGGCGCATGAGCTTCAATCAATTCTCAACGGCCACAGGCCCCTATACGACACCGCAATGCGTTCTGCGGAGCGAACTGCGGTTATTCAGTCTTTGCCCAAAGCTTAATTCGTTAATGAAAAAGACCGGCTAGGCGGCACTCGGCATGGGGTGACCCCCATCAAACCGGACACCTCGCTTGTTGGATGGACTGCTGCTGAACGAACTCACGCGGGGAGTGGAAACACAATCCGCCGTGAGGGCGGCCAAATTTGTCCCGTTTGTCTGGTATGTCCCGGTTTGTGTCCCGGTAAATGCCCCGCCTTGGCACAACATAACATCAGCCACTCTCAGCCCCCAAAACCCATGCGATACCGTTCATCACCACGACCCTCTTGCGGTTCTGAAACTCGGTGGTGGCGCCGCATGGCGGGGCTGGGGCCTCAACTAGCGATTCCCGTGAATTTACAACCACATCCATTAGCGCATATGTGTATTTCGCCGGCGGCAGTTCGGTGTCATGAACCACCCATGGTTACGCAAAGACGCAATTCCGGTTATCGAATGCCATATCTTCGGACTTGGCGGGAAAGCTTGAATCTGACGCGTCAGAACGTCGTCTTCCTGATATCGGCCCAGCTCGAGCGATGCGACGCCATGGACCAGGCCTCCTTAGCCAAATGGGAGAGCGGTGAAACCGCCGTGCGCGTTGAAGATATTGAAATGTTGTCAAAAATATACCGCGTGACGGCCGATCGTTTGTTTTTCTCGCCTGGCGATAAGACAACGCCTGCCTTATTGAACGCCGCGCATGAGATCATCGTGGGCCGAGACCCGGAGGCTGTGGCCGCCTGGCTGGCCGCAGGGGCGTTTTTGCCGGCCAAAAAATAATCCGGCAGGGTTAGCGAATTACGCTATACTCAATTATCGAATCACGCTAAATCCTGTGGGCCAATCGAAGAAGGGGCTTCTAGGCGTGGCTGCCCAGGGGAAGGCTTCATGCGTTACGGCTGCTTGCTTGCAAGGTTGTTCAATAGCCTTGAGTGCAATTGCAATCGTTTTCATACGCTGACGCCAACTCCCAGGCTTTCCGTGCTCCGAGGCCACTGATCGGTCTTTCACCCACAGGAGAGATTTTCATGTCAACCGCTATTGCCCAGCAACTCGCGCTGGTTTTTATGGGCCGGACCCTTGATTCCCACTGGGCCAGCTCCACCGC
>NZ_JBBARU010000026.1:0-36126 GCF_040399605.1 Rhodovarius sp.
CATGGCCCCCACAGACCCGGCCTGGCGGGTGGAGAAGCACCTCGCTTCCACCCTGCTCTTCCGCTACTCGGCGGTGACCTGGAACGCGCACCGTATCCATTATGACGCCGATTATGCCCGCAGCGAGGAGGGCTACCCCGCCACGGTGCAAAATGGCGGGCTGACCATGCAATTGCTGCTCGATGCGCTGGTGGCCCATACCCCGGGCACGCTGCGCGAATTCACCGCGCGGCTCACCCGGCCCATCCATGTTGGCGAGACCATCACCCTGGCCGGCCACCCGGCACAGCAGGGCAAGGCCGCGGCCTGGGTGCAGAATGCCCAGGGCGCGCTATGCGGCCAGGTGGAGGCTGTCTTTGGGTAGAGCATTTTCAAGCCTTGCGGCTTCCCAAGGCGACCCGGAAAATGCGTAAAAACAAAAACTAGAGCCGGCCAAAAATCGGCGATGAAGGGCGGGGTTGGCCATGCGATGGGCATGGCCAGGCCCGCCACCGTACACCGCGCCGATCAGACCTTGGGCGTGCGGGCAACCTTGCCCAAGCCCTACCGGATTTTTCACCATTATGGCCGCCTATGGCGAAGTGTGTTGCGGTGGCCTTCCAGATGAGCGAGTTCCTGCTGCCGTGGGAGGTGTTACAGTAGCGCCTCAACACCATCCAAGACCTGTGTGCTTTATCGGCGACAGATCGAACTGCGGAACAGGCCGCTAAGTATGATCGTGCCCTACCCGCTGAGGCCATGGGCCCACATCTTGGCAGACCGACCGTGTTGGAGAACTGGCCTTGCCCCGGCGGCGATGAAAATTCGGTGAAAGGTTGCCTCGGATGAGATGCGGGAACGACCATCACCTAAACACCGATAGCTTGGATGGATGTTGCAGCTAGATGTACCTGGACTGTTTGCCGTAAATTATCGCAGTGTTGGACATCAGAAATTTTCCCTTTTATTTGATATAATAATCAAGGTATACATCGAAATCAGATATAACGCACGCTGCATAGGCAGACATAGAGAAATTTTGCTGCCGCAAGATACTATGCGAATTGAGAAAGCCCAGCAGACTGCCGATATCATACATGTGTACGCCCGTACTAGAAATGAACTGGGCATCATGAAATAACGGGTGACCAATATAGTGATTACCAGACTGGACATGAAATTCCCGCGCGCGTGGCGCCAGAACCCGACGATAATTCCCAACCTCGCGCTTGCCGATAAGGAAGACGCGGTTCAGCCGCTCCGGCCCAAAAAATTCGCAGCCATGGCAAGCCGAGCCTTCGCAAAATATAATATCGTCCGCCGCCAAGTAGAATTTCAGTTGAGCCTCGAAGCCATGCTCCTGAGGGTGGATGATTGTGAACCCTGAATCAGTCAGCAGTTGCTCGATATAGGTTTCGCCCAGGAAATTCCCTCCGTGAGGGATATGGGAGCGAGAAATATATATCTTCTTTGGCTGGTGGCTGAGATCCCAACCTGTGAATCTGCGGTCATTGAATTCCGTCAGCATCTCCAAATAACCTGGCACTGGGGTGCCATAGAGATGGGTCCCCTGCGGCGCAAGATGAAGCTGTTCGACGCGGGCATCCTCGCTGAGGATAGTGATCTGCTCGGGATGGACATCAAGAAAGCGCAGCATATCGCCGAGCCATGCCGGAATTTGAGAAGCAGAGAACGGCACGTGTTGGCCGTAAACAAAAAGGAAGCGGTCGCAATCGAACAGAATTTTCGAAGGCAGAATCCGATGGGCGCATTCGGTCAGGAAATGGCCAAAATGAAAGGGGTAGAAGATGCCCCCATAGCAGTATTCCCCATCGAGTTCGGCGCAAGCCTCGGCATCCGTAGCCGGATGATCGGCCGGGGCACCAAATTTGTGGTGCCGGAACTGGGCAAGCGCGGCATCATCGAACAGCGCAGGCCCACCGATGAAGTGCAGCAGATTTCCGCGAAACGCGTGCACGGGCAGCCTACTCAGCGAAACATGTGGCCAACCGTTAAAGCGTTCCCGCAATTCCGAAAAAGCTAACATCCTGACGATCTCCATAAAAAATCGCGCAAGCGTAGCATTTTAATTTTTAGGCATCTATATCCAAGGAATTTTTTAATCGCCCTTAAGCTGATGAGCGTCAAGAAACTATAGGCAGCACGCAGCACCGCGACCCACTTTTGCCCATAGCTCGCGGTTCGGGGCGCGTTCAGCAGCAGGCCCCGCTCCGCCTAGGTCTGACAATAGCGAAGTCAGCCACGCCCTTGCAGGCAACGCCCGCCTGTAGGAGCCTTCACCCAGGATCGTGGAACGACCCAGGGAGCGGTACACAATGAAAAGACTGATCAGCCGGCGAACGGCGACCTTCAGCCTCACGGCGCTTCTCGCCGCACCGGCACTGCACGCGCAGCCAGCCTACCCCAATAAGCCGCTGCGGATGATCGTGCCCTACCCGCCCGGCGGTAGCACCGACATCATCGGCCGGCTCTCCGCCGAGGCCATGGGCCAGCACCTGGGCAAGCCGATTGTGGTGGAGAACCGGCCCGGCGCCGGCGGCAATATCGGCGCGCTGGCCGCAGCCCAGGCGGAGCCGGATGGCTACACGCTCTTCATCGGCACCATGGCCACGCATGGCGTCAATCCGGTGATCTATCCCGATTCCCGCCTCGATGCGGTGCGCGACTTCGCCGGTGTGGGCCTGGTGGCCGACCAGCCCAATGTGCTGACGGTCAATCCCCGCCGCCTCAACGTCACCACGGTGGCCGAGGTGCTGGCGCTGGCGCGGCAAAGGCCGGGGCAGATCACCTGCGGCTCAGTCGGCAATGGCTCCTCCGCCCATCTCTCCTTGGCGCTGCTGCAGCATATGACGGGGCTGCAATTCGTCCATGTGCCCTATCGCGGCTCCTCACCCGCCATCGCCGCCATGCTGGCGGGCGATATCGACCTGTTATTCGATGCCTCGATCAGCTCCACCTCGCATATCCGCGCCGGCTCGATCCGCGCCTTGGCCGTCACCATGAACAGCCGCCTCGCCGCGCTCGCAGAAGTGCCAACCTTGGACGAGGCAGGCGTGCGGGGATATCATCTGAGCGTGTGGAATGGCGTCTTCACCCAATCGCGCGTGCCCCAGCCCATCCTCGCCCGACTGCAAGCCGCCTTCGAGGCCTCGATGGATGCCACGATGCTGCAACGCCTGCGCGCCAATGCGGTGGAACCGCTGATCGTGCCCTCCGCCGATCTTCCCCGCTGGCTCGCCGAAGACCAGGCGCGCTGGATGCGCATCGCCCGCGAAACCGCCATCCGGCCGGATTGAACAGGCTGCGAAAAGAGGAATAGCGCGGCGAGATATGATCAAGGGGCTTTGCCCTCACATCAGAGCTTTCCCGCAGCCGGCTCATCCCCTTTGGGCCTATGCGTTGATCACCAGGCGCCGGCCCAGCCATCGCGGCGAGGGTCGGAGGCAGCCATGCGCACGCCATTATCGAGGATGCGAATGGCCTCGACACTGCATGGGCCTTCGAGGTCGCCCACAATCTTCACGCCATGGCCCAGGCCGCGCAATTCCGCCGCCACAGCCTCGCCGATACCGCGCTCCAGCGTCAGCACATCTCCCCCACCATGCGGCCAGTTGGATTCCTGCCCGGGCTGGGAGGAGCTCCAACGCGGCGCCTCCAGCGCCTGTTGCGGGTCCATCCCGAAATCCGCCATGGCGACCAGCACCTGGAAATTGACCTGCACCTGATTGTCCGCACCCGGCGTGCCGAAGACCAGCCATGGCCGACCATGGCGCATCAGCATGGGCGCATTCATCGTGTGGCGCACCCTCCGGCCGGGGCGCAGCGTATTCGCGTGCCCTTCCTCCAAATGCCAATAGGACATGCGGTTATTCAGCAGAATGCCACTCTCGCCCGCCATCACCCCCGAACCAAAGGAGGAGTTGATCGACTGAATGGCAGAGACGGCATTGCCCGCCGCATCCACCACGCAGAAATAGGTGGTATCGGCCTCGGCCAGGCCCCGCACCGGCAGATGCGCGGCGCGTGGCCCTATCATCGCCGCATGCTCCGCCGCGCGCTGCGCCGAGAGCAGCATCTCCAGCGGCGGGTGCTCGCTGCCGGCATGCGCCTCGCGGTCCAGAAAGGCGCGCTTCTTGGCCTCCACCATCAAATGGATCAGCGCGGCACTGCCCCATTCCATCGTGCTGATATCGAATTGCTCCAGGATGCGCAGCATTTGCAGCATCGCAAAGCCCATGGAGTTTGGCGGCGTCTGCCGCAATTCGAAGTCGCGATAGGGGACGCAGATGGGCGGGGCGATGCGCGCCTGGACCCCGGCCAAATCCTGTGCATCGGCCAGCGCGCCTGCGGCCTGCATCGCAGCGCTCAGCGCGCGCGCCAGGGCGCCGCGATAAAAATCCTCCGCCCCCGCCTCGGCCAGGCGGCGCAGCGTCAGCGCCAGGGCGGGTTGCAACACCAGCGCACCCAGCGGCGGGGCAGCGCCATCGGGCAGAAATATCGCCCGGCTCAGCGCATTGGGCTCCAGCCGATGGCGATTTTCCTCGCAGAAATGCCGCAGGGCATGGGTGGCGGCGAAGCCGTGCTGCGCGGCCTCGATGGCGGGCTCGACCAGCCGTGCCCATGGCATTGAGCCATGGGCGGCATGCAGCGCCGCCAGCCCCGCCACCATCCCGGGCGTCTGCACCGAAAGCGGCCCGTGATTGGGAATGCCCCCGGCCGCCTTATAGCGCTCCACTGTGGCGAGGCGGGGCGCTGGGGCGGTGCCATTATAGGTGCTGCCCTGCCCGCTGGCCGCGTGCCAGGCATGGTAAAAGCTATCCCCGCCCAGGCCCGACATATGCGGCTCCACCACGCCCAGGGTGAGCGAGACGGCCACCGTGGCATCCGCCGCATTGCCGCCCGCGCGCAGCACCGCCATGCCCGCTTCCGTCGCAACCGGATGATTGCTCGCCACCGCGCCGCGCCGGCCCATAATGAGGGGGCGATGGGCTCTGAATTTCGGATGGGCCATGCTGTCGGTCCTTGGTCTTGAAGGGGATGGCGGTCTCACAGCGGCTGGATGCCGCCATCAGGCTTCGCCTTGCTGCTGGAGAGATCATGGGTTTTGCCACAGGCCAAGGCTATCCCCCATGGCCGGGCGGGGTTGCCCTCGCGGCGCGCAGGACGGAAGTTGTTCGCGGAGAACAACGCCAATGACACATGGAGCGACGCGGGCCGGGACGATGCACAGCATCGAAACCCGTCAATCCTGGTACATTGCCGGCGCCACGCTCACCATGCTCTGCCTGGCCTCGGGTGCCTCGATGACGGTGGTGATCGGCCTTGTTCCCATCGCACAGACGCTGGACTCTGGCCGTTCCCTGCCCTCGCTGGCCACGGCCCTCGGCTATCTGGGCACAGGGGTGGGTGGGGTGCTGTGCGGCCTGCTCGCCGGGCGTTTCGGGCAGCGCGCCGTGGCCATGCTGGGCGGCATCGCCATCTCCACCGGGCTGGCGATTGCCTCGCTGGCCGAGCCCTGGTCGCTGCTGGTGGGCATTGGGCTGGGGGTGGGCCTATTCGGCAATGGCGCGCTTTTCCCGCCCATGCTCGCCTATGTCTCGCTCTGGTTCGACCGCCGCCGCGGCTCGGCGCTGGCCTTGGTCTCGTCCGGCCAATATGTCGCGGGCTTTATCTGGCCGACCGTGTTCGAGCGGACGATCAACAGCTTTGGCTGGCGGGCGACCATGTTGGTCTATGGCATATTGGCGGCCGCCATCATCGTGGCCCTGGCCGTCCTGGTGCTGCGCCCACCGCCAGTGGCTCAGGCCGGGATGGGCGGCATACGCTCTATAGCGGGGGCGCAGGTTCTGGGCATGGCGCCCAATAAGGCGCTGGCCCTGCTGGCCGCGGCAAGCTTCCTATGCTGCGTGCCGATGGCGATGCCTGCAGCGCATCTGGTCGCCTTCTGTGGTGATCTGGGGATCGCGACATCGCGCGGCGCGGCAATGCTGTCGGTGCTGCTGCTGGCGGCCTTTCTGTCGCGCCAATTCTGGGGCTGGCTGTCGGACCGCCTGGGTGGGCTATGGACGATCACGCTCGGTGGCATAGCCCAGACGCTGGGCATGCTGGGCTTTCTCGCCACCCTCGATGAGGCGGGGCTGTTCTTTGCCGCGGCAGCCTATGGGCTGGGCTTTGCCGGCATCGTGCCTGCCTATGTGCTGGCGGTGCGCGAGTTGTTCCCGGCCATAGAGGTCACCTGGCGCGTGCCCGCGCTGCTGATGTGCTCGCTGGCGGGCATGGCATTCGGCGCATGGCTGGCCGGGGCGATCTATGACGGCGTGGGCTTCTACGCGGCCGCCTGGTGGGCGGGCATCGCCTTCAGCCTGGCGCAACTCGCCTTGGTGGGGGCGCTGCTGGCACGGGCGCGGCGCTTCATGCCAGCCCCGCCGTGACACCGCGATTCGACCCAAATCAGCTGAAAGGGACAGACGCCTTGCACCCGCTCCATGATGGTTTCCTGCCCGGCCCCCGCCTGACCCTGCCTGGGTCGGGCCAGGGCCCGCTTGCCGGTCTCAGCTTTGCCGCCAAGGATCTCTTCGATGTGGCGGGCGCGCCCACCGGCGCCTCCAACCCGGATTGGGCGCGCAGCCACCCCATCCCCACCGCGCATGGCTGGATGGTGCAGCGGCTGCTCGATGCCGGCGCGGCGCTGGTGGGCAAGACCATCACCTGCGAGATCTCCTTTGGCATATTGGGCTTCAACCAGTTCTTCGGCACACCACCCAACCCTGCCGCACCGGGCTGCCTGCCCGGCGGCTCCTCCAGCGGCTCAGCCTCGGTGGTCGCGGCGGGCCTGGCTGATATGGCGCTGGGCACCGATACCGGCGGTTCGGTGCGGGTGCCGGCCAGCCTTTGCGGGATTTACGGCATCCGCCCCACCCATGGCCGGCTGCCCTTTATCGGCGTCTGCAAGCAGGCGCCGAGCTTTGACACCGCCGGCTGGTTCGCGCGCGATGCCCAAACCTTCGCCCGCCTCTCGGAGGTGATTTTTGGCGAAGCCCCCACCGCGCCCCAGGCCCCTGCCCTGCTGCTGGCCGAGGATGCCTTCGCTATCGCCGATGCCGAAGTGGCAGAGGCGATGGAGCCGGTGGTGGCGCGGCTGGAAGGCCTGCTCGGCCCCGCCCAGCGCCTGAACCTGGGCGAGCCCGGCGAAATCACCCTGTGGAACGACCAGCGCAACATCATCCAGCGCAGCGAGGCCTGGGCCGGTATCCGCGACTGGGTCGACCGCGAGAACCCGGCCTTCGCCTTCAATGTGGCGCGCAATTTGGCCTTTGGCTCCACCATCACCCCAGAACAGCTGGAGATCGCGCGGATCACCCGCCATCGCATCATCGCCCGGGCGCGGATGTTGCTGGAGGGTGGGGCCATTCTGTGCATGCCCACCACCCCCTTCACCGCGCCACCGCTTGGCCTGCCACTGCGCGAAACGGATGCGCTATCGGGGCGGATCGGCGTGCTGACCTCCTTCGCCGGCATGGCCGGGCTGCCGCAAGTGAACCTGCCGCTCGGCAGCGCTGGTGGAAAGCCGGTGGGGCTCTCCATCATTGGCTGGCGCGGCGCCGATATGAAGCTGGTGGCCATCGCCCAGGCGCTCAGCGGCGGGTGACATTGTGGTCGGGGCTGAAAAACGCTGATGGTGAAAAAAAGAGCGAAAGAGCTTTGCCCGGGCAAAGCCCTTTCGCTCTTCTCGCCCACCATCAGCGTTCTTCAGCAACCTGCTGAAGCATCACCCGCAGCACCGCCTCCGCCGCCGCCTCGCTCGGCCGCAACCCCTGGGGTTGCAGCCGGGCCAGCACCTCGGCAAAGCCGGCGCGCTGGCTTGCGGCATTGCCGGCATAATCGGCCCCGCCCGCCCGCACCTTGTTCCAGGCCCGCTGGGTGGGCATCGCACCGCCATCGAGCAATGCGCGCAGCCCTTGCGCCAAAATCTCCGGTGTACAGGCATCCTGGACGAATTCCGGCACCACCTCACGCTCGGCCAGCAGATTGGTGATGGAGATGAAGCGCACCTGCATCAACCGCCGCACAATCGCCGCCGTCACCGGATTGACCTTATAGGCCACCAGATGCGGCAGCCCCGCCACCGCCGCCTCCAAAGTCGAGGTGCCGCTCTTGATCAGCCCTGCCTCGCAGGCGGCAAAGGCATCGGCCTTCTCGGCCACCCCCTGCAACAGAATGGGCGCGAGCAGCCAATCGGCGACACCCGCGCGCACCACCTCCTCCACCGGCCCGGCCAGCGGCACCACAGCGCGCAGCCCTGGCGGCAAAAGCCGCAGCGCTGCGCCAAAAATCGGCAGCAGCCTGGACACCTCGGTCCGCCGCGAACCCGGCATCACCATCACCAGCCGCTCATCCGCCGCCACGCCATGCCGCGCCCGGAAGGCGGCGGCATCGCCCAGATCCACCCCCGATTCCAGCACCGGATGGCCGACGAAATCCACCCCAATGCCATGCGCCTCAAACCAGGGCGGCTCGAAGGGCAGCAGCGCCAGCACCCGATCCACCCGCGCCGCCAGCTTCTTCACCCGCCCCGGCCGCCAGCCCCAATGCTGCGGCGCCACGTAATGCACCAGTGGTATCCCCAAAGGCCGCACCCGCCCGGCCACGCGCAGGCAAAAACCCGGGCTGTCGATGGTCACGATCACATCGGGCTTTCGCGCGGCGATATCCGCCACCGTCTCATCCATCCGCCGCGCCAGGCGCCGAATATTCGGCAGCACCTCCAAAAGTCCCATCAGCGCCAATTCGCGCATGGGAAACAGGCTTTCAAACCCCAGCTCCGCCATCCGCGCGCCCCCCACCCCGGCAAAGCGCAGCCCCGGGCAGCGGGCGCGCAAGGCGGTCATCAGCCGCGCCCCCAGAACATCCCCCGAGGCCTCACCGGCAATGAGATAGACCAAGGTCATGCGAAGCCCGCCGCCACGGCCCGGGGCATGGCCGCGCCCGACCAATCCCGATGGTTGCGCACCTGCCCCTCAGCACGCACCGTATGAATCGCGCCCTCGTCCAAGCTGGCGAAAACCCAGGCCCGCGCGTCCATCTCCCCCTGCACCACCACCCCATCGGCAGCAAAACCGCGATCAGCCGGGCCATAGACCGCCGCAGCACCGCAATTCTCATCCAGCGTGGCCGACCATGGCGCCGCCCCGGTGGTGCCCGCCATGGCGACAAAACACTGATTCTCCACTGCCCGCGCCCGGGCCGAGATCGCCACGCGGAAAAACCCATGCGCCGTATCGGTGCAACTCGGCACCAAAATCAGCCAGGCCCCGGCCGCCACCTGGGCGCGGACATGGTCAGGGAATTCCGCATCATAGCAGATCGAAACACCGATCAGCCCCCAAGGCGTCTCGAAGACCGCCGGCGCATGGCCGCGGCCCACCCCCCATTGCTCGGCCTCAAAACGGGTCATGTGCCATTTATCCTGAAAGGCCATAGCGCCATCGGGGCGAATGAGCGGCGCGCGGTTCACCACCTCCCGCCCGCCGCCGGCGCGCATCGGCAGGCTGCCCGGCTGCAGCCAGATGCTGTGGCGCTGGGCGGCAGCGCGCATCACCGCCAGCACCGCCTCACCCGCCTCCACCATGGCGGCCAATTCGCCCGCACAACCGGCCTCGCGCGCCAAAGCGGGGGCCAATTCCATGCAGGCATATTCGGGCAGCAGCAGCAGATCAGCCCGCGGCGCCGCTTCGGCGATGCGCGCATCGAGCCGGGCGGCGAAATCGGCCAGGCTCAGCGGCCGCCCCACCTCCCAGGCCAGCGCCCCCAGCCTCACAGCCGCCGGGTCCAGAAACTCAGCGCATGCGGCGTCTGCCGCCCCGCATCGCCAGGCTCGGCCCAATGCATGATGCAGGATAATTCGGGCCGGGGCGCATAACCCCGCCGCCGCCAAAAACCATCCAGCGCCACATGGTCAGCGGGCCGGCGCGGATCATTATGGTTGCGCACCACCGCACAAAACGCCGCCCCCTGCAGGCCAAGCGCGCGCGCATGCGCCTCCCGCGCGGCGAAGAAGGCCACGCCCAGGCCCCGGCCGCGATAAGCCTCCAGCAGCACGCTTTCGCCAAAATAGCACCATTGCGCCGGGTCCTCCCCACTGCGGGAGAAGCCCTCCCGCACCGCCTGCGAGGCCTCGGCCATGGGCTGACAGGTGGCGGCCCCCACCACCGCCGCGCCATCGCGGGCCAGCACCACCGCAGCCCCAGGGCTTTGCGCATAGGCTTGCAGGTACCGCGCCTCGGCCCCCTCAGGCGCCTCATAAAGATAGGGCCAGGTGGCAAAGACCTTGACCCGCAGCCGCGCCACATCGGGCAAAAACGGCGCCAAGGCAGCCCCTGTCATGATCGTGATAAGCGGTTCGGCCATGCTGCGATGCATAAGCCGGCCTTCGACGCCACGGAAGCCCTGAGGCCGCGCCACGCCGCGCCGCGTAATATATTTGCGTAGTTTTGACGAGTTTTGCTACTTTTTACGCTCGCAATCGTCGTCATTATCACGCTATGATGACTCCGACGCCGATCCTGGAGGCCCCCCTGTTCACGCCCTCTCTGCTGCAGACCAATCGCTTTGCCGCACGCCCCCTCACCAACGCCCAGCTCCGCCTTGGCCTCGACACCATCGCCGCCAATTGGCAGGAAAGCGGCCTCGCGCTCAGCGCCCTGCCGCCCCTGCTCGACCTCACCCACCGCTACCGCGCCTTCGCCGCCTCACCGGATTGGCGGGAGATTGCGCGCGCCCACCCCATCGCGCAGCAATTGCTGAAAGACCCGCTGACCCAGGCCATGTTCCACCGCCCCACCGCCGATGCCCCCGAGGCCGAATTGCTCGACCTCGCCCTGGCCCATCCCAGCACCCGCCACCGCGTCGCCCAGGCCACCCCGCTCGGCCTCAAGGTGCGCCTCTTCACCCATGAGCTGGAAACCGCAGTCGCGCTGCGCGAGCGCCGCCGGATCATGGCCCACGCCATTGACGACACCATCAGCAAGACCCCCAAAGCCGCCATCCTGATGCTCGGCTGCGGCCATTTCCGCGCGCTCGAATTGTCCATGCGCGCCGGCGAGGCTGGGCGCATCCTGGCCATCGACCCGCGCGATGCCTGTCTTGAGGTGGTGCGCAGCCAAAATGCCTCCATCACCCCCATCGAGACCCTATGCGAGGCGCCGGGGCGCATGATCGCCCGCCCCCTGCGCTTTGGCCGGTTCGACCTCATCCTGGTGCCCGGATTGCTCGACGGCATGGAAGACCCCGCCGCCGGGCGCATGATCGCCGCCCTGGCCAGCGCCCTCCGGCCCAGCGGCCAAATCCTGGTCGCCGCCATGGCCCGCGGCATACGCTGCGATGGCTATCTCGATGCCTTCATGGATTGGCAGCCGGTGCTGCGTGGCGAGGAGGATATGCAGGCCCTCATGCAGCACGCCCAGGGCAGCGATATAGCCAGCCGCGTGGTGTTTCACGGCAGCAATGGCGCCATGCTCTACGGCACGGCCCGCCGGCGGGGCTAGCAGCCTGATGCGTTGCCGCGGCATCGCGGTTCATACTCTGCACAATGGCTGGACCACGTGCCGTCAACGCTACCTAGCCTGGCGCCGGGCTGAGCCGCCAAGCCTCACCCAGTTTGCAAATCGGCAAATCCGGCGGAAACTCTCCCCTTGAGCAGAAACAGGACCCCACCGATGGACCCGCGCATGGATGCCGATATGGCAGCCTATACCGAAGCCCTGGCCAAACGCGCCCTCGGCCTGCCCAGCTTCACCCTGCCCGCCGACCCGCGCGAAAAACCCTTCGACGAGCCGCGCCGCATCAATGACCTGCAAAGCGCCCCCCTGCAGGATGGTGGCCCGGTGATGGATGAAACCCGCGAGATCTGGCTGCCCATCCGCGGCCGCCGCCTGCTCTGCCGCCTGCACCGCCCCAAGCCCGGCTCTTTGCCCTGCCTGGTCTATATCCATGGCGGCGGCTGGGTCTGGGGCAGTATCGACAGCCATGACCGCATGGCGCGGGAATACGCCGCCGCCGCAGGCTGCGCCGTGCTGCTGGTGGATTACTCCCTCTCGCCCGAGGTGATGTTCACCCATGCCCTGCATGAATGCGCCGATGTCACCCGCTGGGTCGCAGCGCATGGCTCCACCCACGGCCTCGACGGCACCCGCATCGCCGTGGGCGGTGACAGTGCCGGCGCCAACCTGGCCGCGGGCCTGGGCCTGTTGCTGCGCGACACCCCAGCCTCCCCGCCCCTGGCCGGCCTGCTGCTGAACTACGGCGTCTATGACCACCGGCTGGACACCCCCAGCTACCGCGAATTCGCCGATGGCTATGGCCTCACCCAGGCCAAGATGGATTTCTACTGGCGCGCCTATTGCCCCGACGCGGCGGCACGCATGAACCCGCTCGCCTCACCACTCCGCGCCGAACTGGCCGGCCTGCCACCCTGCCTGCTGCATTGGGCCGGCCTCGATGTCCTGGCCTCCGACAGCGAGGCCATGGCCGACAAACTCACCGCCGCCGGCGTCTCAGTCGAACGCGAACTCTTCCCCGGCGTCACCCATGGCTTTCTGCGCAGTTGCGGCGCGGTGGCAGCGGCCGACCGTTCCGTGGCGCTGGCAGGCGATTGGTTGCGCCGGGTTTTCCGCCAAGCCTGACATGGCCACGGCCAGGGGTGGTCTTCTCCACCCCTGGCCAACGCCCACCCCTCACTTGATCGGCGAAATCGCCGTCGGCTTGAGGATCATCGTCGTCTGCGTCTTCAGCGGCGCAACCTGCGCCGTCGCCCGGCCAAACTCCGCCCAGGCCGGATCAGCCGCCATGGCCGCACGCCGGCGGTCACGATCACCCAGCGAGGCATAGGCCCACATGAACACCACCTGATTGATCGGCCCGCATTCGCCAAAGCCCATGAACAGGAACTGCCCCAGATGCTTATTCTGCACCGGCAGGCCCATGCTCTCATACATCTCCAGCCAGGCATTCATCTTGCCGGGATGGAAATCATAGGTGCGGTGATCGATGATCAGCCCCTCACCCGGAAACGAGCGCACAAACGGCGTGCCCGGCGCCTGAATCGGGCTGAACGGCACCGTCTTCAGCATCTTGTTCTCCTGCGCCGCCAGCGCGCCCAGCTTGGCGCCCTCGGCGAGGAAGGCATTCCATTCCGGGTCCGCCGCGCGCGCCACCATGCCGCGGTCGCGATCATCAATATCGGCAAAGCCGCGCAGGAACACCACGCGGTTCAACGGCCCAACCTCCACGGTAAAATGCCCAATCAGCGGCCCCATATGCCGATTGGATGCCGCACTGCCCTGGCTGGCATAAAGATTGATCCAGGCCGGCAGCTTGCCCGGATGGGCGGTGTACATGCGTTGCTCGACATACATTGGAGTCTTCTCCCCTTGTGAGGCGGCCAGTGCGGCATGGCATGCCAGATTGGTCAATCCGCCCGTGACAGAGGCGCGTGACAGCCGCGCGTCATCGGGCGTAGCCTTTCCCGCCCGCAGCGAAGGAAGCGCCAATGTCCCTCACCAACCAGCCCGACCCCGAAGCCCGCCGCAAGGTCGTCGAACAGGACCTCAACAACGTCCTCCACCCGCTCCTGCAGCACAAGGCGCTGGAACAAAAGCAAATGGTGGTGACGGGCGCGCAAGGCTCCACCATCGTCGATGCCGATGGCACCACCTATCTCGACGCCATGGCCGGGCTCTGGTGCGTCAATATCGGCTATGGCCGCACCGAATTGGCGCAGATCGCCGCCGAGCAAATGCAGGCCATCGCCTATTACCCGCACACCGCCATGAACCTGCCCGCCGCCCAACTCGGCGAGCAGATCAACACCCTCATGGGCGGCGACTACCACACCTATTTCGTCAATTCCGGCTCCGAGGCGAATGAGGCCGGCTTCAAGATCGCCCGGCAATACGCCAAGCATGAATTCCCCTCCGATTTCCGCTTCAAGACCATCAGCCGCTACTACGCCTATCACGGCACCACCCTGGCCACCCTGGCCGCCGGCGGCATGGGTGACCGCAAGGTGAAGTTCGAGCCCTATGCCGGCGAATTCGTCCATGTCCCCGCACCCACCTGCTACCGCTGCCCGCTCGGCCTCGAATATCCCAGCTGCGGCGTCGCCTGCGCCAAAGCCATCGAGACCACCATCCTCGGCGAAGGCCCGCAAACCGTGGCCGAGGTGATCGTCGAGCCCATCATGTCCGGCGTCGGCGTCGCCGTCCCCCCCGATGAATACCTGCCCATGGTCGAGGCCATCTGCCGCAAATATGACCTGCTGCTGCATGTCGATGAGGTGATCAACGGCTTCGGCCGCACCGGCAAAATGTTCGGCCACCAGCATTATGGCGTGAGCCCAGATATCATGGCCGTCGCCAAGGGCATCGTCTCCGCCTATCTGCCGATCGCCGCCACGGTGGTGAAAAACCACGTCTTCGAGAGCTTTCTCGGCGAAGTCGCCGAATCCCGCCAGGTGATGCAGGTCAATACCTATGGCGGCCACCCCGTCGCCGCCGCGGTGGCCGTGCGCAATATCGAGATCATGCTGGAAGAAAAACTGCCCGAGCGGGCAGCCAGCATGGGCGCCTACCTCATGGAAGGCCTCAAAGCCGCGCTGTTCCGCCACCACATCACCGGCGATATCCGCGGCAAGGGCCTGCTGCTGGGCATCGAATTGGTGACCGACCGTGAAAGCCGCACCCAATTGGATGGCGCACTGGTAGGCGGCGTGGTCGATTTCTGCCGCGCCCATGGCGTCATCGTCGGCCGCTCCGGCGGCGGTGCTAGGCACTCCAACACCATCGTTCTCTCGCCCCCCTTGGTCATCACCCGCAGCGAATGCGACACGCTGATCGAGGTGCTGGACCAGGCGCTGGCGGCCACGGTGGCCAAACTGGCCGGCGCGTAACCCCGGCCTGATGTGGCGGCAGACCGGAAGGCCTGCCGCCATTTCCCTTGCCTTTTTCGGCAATTTTTCCTATTACCACCCCATGCCCAGCGCCACCCAAACCCCCGCCGGCAATTTGTCCGCAAACACCACAACCACCCCAGCCAAAACCACTCTGGACAACCCAGCCCCGCCGCCCGACAAGCGCGCCATGCCCTCCGTCCCTCCCCTCGCCCCCGCCGCCGCCGCCGATCTGGCGCAAAAATTCGGCCTCAAGCCGGATGAATATGCCGCCGCCCTGGCCATTCTCGGCCGCGACCCCACGCTGTGCGAATTGGGCATCTTCTCGGTCATGTGGAGCGAGCATTGCTCCTACAAATCCTCCCGAATCTGGCTGAAAACCCTGCCCACCAAGGCGCCTTGGGTGCTGGTAGGCCCCGGCGAAAACGCCGGCGTAATCGATATCGGTGAAGGCCTGGCCGCCGTCTTCAAGATGGAAAGCCACAACCACCCGAGTTTCATCGAGCCCTATTCGGGTGCCGCCACCGGCGTGGGCGGCATTCTGCGCGATGTCTTCACCATGGGGGCGCGCCCCATCGCCAACCTCAACGCGCTCCGCTTTGGCGACCCAGCCCTGCCCCGCACCCGGCGCATCCTCGATGGCGTGGTCCGCGGCATTGGCGGCTATGGCAATTGCGTGGGCGTGCCCACCGTGGGCGGCGAGGTGAACTTCCACCCCGCCTATAATGGCAACCCCCTGGTCAATGCCATGACGGTGGGCATCCTCAAGGCCGACCGCATTTTCACCGCCGCCGCCACCGGCATCGGCAACCCCGTCGTCTATGTCGGCTCCAAAACCGGACGCGACGGCATCCACGGCGCCACCATGTCCTCCGCCGAATTCGACAAGGACTCGGAAGAAAAGCGCCCCACCGTCCAAATCGGCGACCCCTTCGCCGAAAAACTCCTTATCGAAGCCTGCCTGGAACTCATGGCCACCGACGCCATCGTCGCCATCCAGGATATGGGTGCCGCCGGCCTCACCTCCTCCGGCGTCGAGATGGCGGGCAAGGGCGGCATGGGCGTGGTGCTGGAGATGGACCACGTCCCCCAGCGCGAGGAGGGCATGACCGCCTATGAGATGATGCTCTCGGAAAGCCAGGAGCGCATGCTCATGGTGCTCAAACCCGGCCAGGAGCACATCGCCGAAGCCATTTTCCACAAATGGGAACTCGATTTCGCCGTCATCGGCCACCTCACCGATACCGGCATGATCGAAATCCGCCATAAGGGCATGACCGAGGCGCTGATCCCCCTCGCCCCCCTCGAATCGCAAGCCCCGCTCTACAACCGCCCCACCGAAGACACCCCCAAACAACCCCCCCTCCCCCCGGTGGCCGACCCGGTGGGCATCCTCGCCGCACTGAAAACCCTGGTGGCCTCGCCCGACCTCTGCTCCCGCCGCTGGATTTGGGACCAGTATGACGCCCAGGTGGGCGGCCAAACCGCCAAACGCCCCGGCCAGGCCGATGCCGCCGTCGTCCGCGTCGAAGGCACCGCCCGCGCACTGGCCATCACCACCGATTGCACCCCCCGCTATGTACTGGCCGACCCGGAAGAGGGGGCCAAACAGGCCGTCGCCGAGGCCTGGCGCAACATCACCGCCACCGGCGCCCAGCCCTTGGCCATCACCGACAACATGAATTTCGGCAATCCGGAAAAACCCCGCATCATGGGCCAATTCGCCGCCGCCTGCCGCGGCATGGCCGCCGCCTGCACCGCGCTGGATTTCCCGGTCGTCAGCGGCAATGTCTCGCTCTACAACGAGACCGAAGGCCGCCCCATCCTGCCCACCCCCGCCATTGGCGGCGTCGGCGTCATTGAAAAACTGGCCGATGCCGTGGGCCTCGCCATGCCCGAGGCCGCTTCCCTGGTCCTCATCGGCCACACCCAAGGCCATCTCGGCCAATCCCTCTGGCTGCGCGAGATCGCCGGCCAAGAGGCCGGCCCGCCGCCCCCGGTCAATTTGTCCGAAGAGCGCAAAAACGGCGATTTCGTCCGCCAACACATTCTGTCCGGCGCCGTGCTGGCCTGCCATGACCTCAGCGATGGCGGCCTCCTGGTAGCCCTGGCCGAAATGGCCATGGCCAGCGGCATCGGTGCCCGCATAACCGCCAGCGGCGATCACGGCTTCTGGTTCGGTGAGGATCAGGCCCGCTACATCCTCGCCGTCAGCAATGCCCAGGCCCTGCTCGCCGCCGCCCAAGCCGCCGGCGTGCCCGCCCTGCTGCTCGGCCAAAGCGGCGGCGCCAACCTGGAATTGGCCAGCCTCGGCGCCATATCCACCGAAGAACTAAGCCGCGCGCATGAAGCAACCCTGCCCGCGCTGATGCAAGGATACTGAGCCCCATGCCCATGCAAGCCGACGAAATCGCAGGCTTCATCAAATCCGCCCTGCCCGATGCCGAGGTCATCATCAAGGACCTCGCCGGCGATGGCGACCATTACGCTGCCCATGTCACCTCCGCCGCCTTCAAGGGCCTGCCCCGGGTGCGGCAGCACCAGATGGTCTATGCCGCCCTGCAGGGCCGCATGGGCGGTGCGCTGCATGCGCTTGCGCTCACCACCGCCATTCTTGAATAATCATCCTCCCAGCAAGGAAATAACCATGTCCGAGAACCCCGTCTTCGACCGCATCAAGGCCGAGATCGATGCCAGCCCCGTCACCGTCTTCATGAAGGGCACGGCGGTCTTCCCCCAATGCGGCTTCTCCGCCCGCGTGGTGCAAATCCTCTCCCACCTCAACGTCCCGTTCAAAAGCGTGAACGTGCTTGAGGACGCCGAAATCCGCGAAGGCATCAAATCCTACACCAATTGGCCCACCATCCCGCAGGTCTATGTGAAGGGCGAATTCGTCGGCGGCTGCGATATCGTGACCGAGATGTTCCAGGCCGGCGAATTGCAGAGCCTGATGGAAGAAGCCGGCGTCACCGCGAAAGCGTAAGCGCCGCCCAGAGCATGCGCGCTGCCGCCAATGTGGCGGCGCGCAACTCGCCATCCGAGGTCAACTGCCGCCGATCCGCCGCCGTCAGCAAAAACCGCAAATTGCTCTGAGGCGCATTAAAGCCGGCAATAATCCGCGCCGCCGGCACGCCAATTGCGGCAAAATTCGCATGGTCGCTATTGGGCATCAGTGGCTCATGCACCGCGAGCGAAGGCCAGGCGCCGCGCAAAAATTCCGGCAATTCGGCAAAGCCGCTGGTCAGCGCGGTAAGCTGGCCGTGCCCCGCCACAGAATCGAGATTGAGGTTCATCCGCATCCGCGCCAGCCGCTCGGCCGGCTGCGCGGCCAGCCAGGCGCGGCTGCCCGCCAGCGCCCATTCCTCGGCGCCGAACAGGCAAAGCATCAACCCATTCTCACACCCCGCCACATGCGGCGCCATGGCCCGGGCCAGACACAGCGCGGCAGCCACTCCGGTCGCATTGTCCAGCGCACTCTCGCCCAGCGCATGCCCGTCCAGATGAGCGCTCAGCACCACCATCCCAGAGGTTCGGCCGGGCATCTCCATCACCAGATTCGGCGTCTCAGCCGGGTGGTCCTCAGCCGCGATGGTGATCCGCACCCGCCCGCCCGAGGCCAGCAAGGCCGCATCCTCAACACCAATGCCCAGCCCCGGAATCCCCGCCCCGCCATTGCGCCCCGAAGACCCAGAAACCGGCCCCACCCCCGGCTCAGGCTGCACCACAAAAACCGCCCCCGCTCCGGCCTGAGCGGCCGCCGCCAGCTTCACCCGCCGATGCACGGTATGGGTGGCGAAGGGATATTCATGCCGCACCATGGCAGCCAGCCCCGCCATGCCCCCCGCCGGGCCAAACTGCCCCGGCGCGCCACGCCCCATATCGCTCGTCTCCAGCACCAAATCCTCACAGGCCATGGTCCCCAGCAGCGGCACGGCATGGATCAGCCGGCCGCTCGGCTCATGCACCACCCGCGCCTCATGGCAGGTCCAACCCGCATAGGAGGATGGCTCATTGCAGACCGTGCCGATCGCCGCCATCCGAATCGCGGCGAAGGTGAAGGCGCTCGCCGCGCTGTCACTGCCCGCCTGCCGCCCCCCGGCATCGCAGAGCGCGTTGAAATCGCTCCACAGCAGCGGGTCGGCGGTGATGCCGTCGAGAATCTGCTCCAGGCTCATTGCGGGCGAATATTCTGGCTGCGCACCAGGTCCGAAATCCGTGCAAGGTCCGCGCGAATCAGCGCCGCCAGCGGTGCCGGGCCAGTGGCGCGCGGCAGCACGGCCAGGGCATCCATCCGCGGCATGATCTCAGGCGCGGCCATCACGCCACGCAACGCCTCGGCCAGCCGGGCAATGGCGGCGGGCGGCATGCGTGCGGGCCCGAGCAACCCCCACCAATGTTCGTTGATCAGATCAATCCCCTGCTCGCGCATGGTGGCGACATCGGGCAGCACCGCCAGCCGCTCACTGCCCATCACCCCCATCGCGCGCACCTGCCCGGCCTGCATCTGCGGGAAGGCCGAGGCCAGCGTGACAAAGACCGAATTGACATTGCCCGCCGCCAGATCCTGCATGGCCGGCCCACCGCCGCGATAGGGAATATGCGTCAGCCGCGTGCCGGTGGCGCGCTGGAACAACTCGCCCGAAAGATGGCTGGAGGCACCCACCCCACCCGAGCCATAATTCAGCACCTCAGGCTGGGCGCGGGCGAGAGCGGCGAATTCGGCGGCATTGCGGGCGGAAAGCTCCTTCGCCGCGAACATCATCAAAGGCGCCACACCGATCAGCGAAATCGCCGCAAAATCAGCCAAAGGATCAAAGGAGAGCCGCTCCTGCAACGCCGGAAAGATGGCGAAGGGCAGGTCCGCCAGCAACACGGTATAGCCATCCGGCGCCGCGCGGGCGACGAATTCCGCCCCCAGCATGGAGCCTGCGCCAGCACGGTTCTCCACAATCACCGGCTGGCCGAGCGCGGCCTGCAGCCCAGGTTGGATCAGCCGCCCCAAAGTGTCCGAAGAACCGCCAGGGGCAAAGGGCACCACAATGCGCAACGGCCGCGCGGGCCAGGCCTCCTGCGCCAAAGCGGGCGCGGCCAAGGCGGGCGCGGCCAAAGCGGCCCCCACCAAAGTGCCCAAGGAGCGGCGCTGCATCACGCCTCCTCCACCCCACACCAATCGGCGATGAAACTGGCCATCGCAAGCGTCGTCGTCTGCAGATGCTCCAGATGGGTGCGCTCATCAAAGGCATGCGCGCCCTCGCCCTTCGGCCCGTAGCACAGGCCGGGAATGCCAAAATACAGCCCATAAAACCGGGTATCATTCACCGCTGTGGTGATGCGCGCGGGCATCTCACCGCCAAAGGCGCTGCTATGGGCAGCCGCGAGCACCGCCTCAGCCTCGCTGCCCGGCTCCAGCACATAGCCATCGGCCAGAAAGCCATGCCAGGTCAGTTCGGGCGGGTTATTGGCCATGAAATGATCCGCCCGCGCGGCAGCGGCCACTGCAGCCTCCACCGCCTTTTGCACCACCGCCACATCCCGCCCCGGCAGCAGGCCGATGCGACAATCCACCTCGCACCAGGCGGGGGTGGAACTCGCCCAGTCACCGCCACGGATGATCCCTGGGTTGAATTTGATCGGCGCCTCGATGCCCTTATACCAGGGATGCTGGGCAGCGGCCTTATTGGCCTCGGCCGTATGGGCATAAAGCGCCTGGATGAGCTGATAGGCGCTCATGATCGCATTGCTGCCGGTCTGCGCCACCGCAACATGCACCGGCACCCCCGCCACCCGCAGCCTAAACCACAGCGTGCCGGTATGGGCGCGGGTGATGGTGCCGCCGGTGGGCTCAGGGATCAGCGCCGCATCGGCGCGATAGCCGCGCAGCAGCGTCGCCAGCGCACCATTGCCGGTGCTCTCCTCCTCGGTCACCGTCTGCACATGGATATCAGCGCAGGGCCGCAACCCCGCAGCCTTAAGCGCATCCATGGCGAAGAACATGGCCGAGACGCCCGATTTCATGTCATGCGCCCCGCGGCCATAAAGCCAGCCATCCTGAATATGCGCGGCATAGGGCGGGTGGCTCCACATCGCGGTGGGCCCTTCCGGCACCACATCAATATGGCCCTGCATGATGAGGCTGCGGCCCCGGCCATGGATCATGCCCTCGCCCGCAGCACCATCGCGCGCGCGCAGCGTGCCAACCACCTGGATGGAGCCCGCAGGGTCCACATCCACCATAGGGCTCGCCTTGGGGTGGCCTTCCAGCGGCACATCGGCCAGCGAAAAGCGATCCACCCACCATCCCCGCGCCGCCATCTGCCGGGCGAGGAAATCCTGCAAAGGCGCTTCATTGCCCCGCAGGCTGGGAAACCGGACGATATCGGCCAGAAAACTGGTCTGCGCGGCGAAATTGGCGGCAATGGCAGCGCGCAGGCGCTCAGGAATCGCGGGTTGTGTCATGCCCTAGCTTGGCGAGAGGATGGCCCGGCGGCAACCAGCCCCGAGCCGGCGCCGCTGGCAAATAACGCGCCCCCGCGCGCCATTCGCAAACAGCGCGCGGCGGCAGCCTCAGCTGCGCGGTGTCGCGGTATTCCCCGCCGAGGCCGGCTGGCCGTTGCTGCGCGGGGTGCCATTGGCGGGGTTGGGGGCCGCCGCGGCGCGGTTGGCGTTGCGCGCAGGCGGGGCGGCGCAGGCCGGCGGCTCATAGACCTGGGTGATCTGCCGCTGCTGCGAAAGCTGCGCGAGTTGCTCACGGGTGGTCACAGCCAGCGCCTGCGGAAAGAGCTGCGCCTGGTTGGAGCAGAATAGCGAGCCCTGGCTGATGCCGGTCTGGCTATGGCCATTGGCGGTATTGGTGATGTAGGCGTCGATCTGCCGCTGCCAGGCATTGCCGGCCACGCGGCGGAAATGCCGCTGCACGTCGTTATAGGCGCCGGTCAGCACCGCGCGGTTCTGCGTCACGAAGCGGTTATATTCATCGGTCTGGCTGCAGGTCAGCGCCAGCACCATCAACTGGCTTTGCAGCGCGCGAATATCAAAGCCCGGCTTCTCGGTGGGCTGCATGCATTGGGCAAAAGCGGGGGTTGCCAGGCTGGCGGCTAGAAGGCCGGTCATCATCGTGCGGAAGGGCGACATGGGCGCCTGATCTCCAAATCTGTGGGTGTCTCGGACAGGTTTTCTACAGTCAGAATCGTGCCGCGCGAAGCCCCAACAAAATCAAGCCTTTTCAAGTCTCTGCAATCAAGTGCCAGGATGGCACCGTAACATTCAGCTCCCCCGGCGGGGAATAATCCGGTGCAGCCGCGCATGATCAGCCAGCCGCCTGTCGAGGAATTCCAACGTCATGGCCAAATCCGGCGAGGGGTCACGCAACCAAAAGGCCAAGGTCGCGCCATAAATCGCAGCCAGGGTGGCGCGGCGGGTATACCATGAGAAATCAGCGCTCTTATCCCCCGCCGCATACCACATCGCACTCACCGTCGCCCCCGCCAGCCGGGCCGAGAGCGGCGCATGCCAAGGCAGGGCCAGCAGGGCCAGTGCATCACGCAGCGCCGCCTTATGCGGCTGCGCCTGTTCCAGGCGAATGGCGATGACGCGGCGGATTCTCGCCGGCACCTTCAGCCCCTCCAGCCCCTCTGCCGCCGCGGCCTCGGCCATGCGCCGATCCGCCAGCGCCGACCAGGCGGCGATCGCATCGCGCACCCCACGCGGAAAAGCGCTCTCGGCCAGCGCTGCATCCCCCGCCGCCTCGGCCAGGGCACGGCTCGTCCATCCCAGATGCGGGATCAGCGGCAGCAGGCGGTCGATGATGGCGTCATGCGGGTCGGTCATGGGTCTTGGTTCCTGGCCAATTCCTCGGTGAAGCCGAGGCGGGAGAGGTCGGTCATGCGCATCGGATATAGCACACCATCAAGATGGTCCTGCTCATGTTGCATCACCCGCGCGGCCAGGCCCTGCGCGGTGCCCTCAATCACCTGCCCCGCCATGTCCAGGCCGCGAAAGGCGATGCGGCTGGGCCGTGTCACCTCGCCACGCAGGCCGGGGATGGACAGGCAACCCTCGAAATAAGGCTCGGCCGGCCCCTCCAGCGGGGTGATCTGCGGGTTGAAGATCGCCGCCACCCCATCATCAACCCGCCAGACGAAGAGCCGCAGCGAGCGATAAACCTGCGGCGCCGCCAAGCCCAGCCCATTGGCATCCTCCATCGTCTCCACCATATCGGCGACGAGTCGGCGCATCTCGGCTGTTGTGGGGTCTGCCACCGCCTCGGCGATGCGCAGCAAAACGGGGTGGCCCAGGCGGGCGGTCTTCAGAATGGCCATGAAACCCATGTAGTGCGGTCAATTCCGCGCGAAAGGGCTTTACCCGCTGCCATAAAACTGTCTACACAGCTTCCAGCAGGCGACGCGGTCGGTTTCCGGCCAGCGGCGCTTCTTGTCTTTCCTATTCCTTTTGATCCATCGGAGTGATCGCTGCGTGCAAGTCGTCGTTCGGGACAACAATGTTGATCAGGCGCTCAAGGCGCTCAAGAAGAAGCTGCAGCGCGAGGGCGTGTTCCGCGAGATGAAGCTCCGCAGGCATTTCGAAAAGCCGAGCGAACGCCGCGCGCGTGAGGCGGCAGAGGCCGTTCGCCGCGCCCGCAAGGTGGAGCGCAAGCGCCTGGAGCGCGAGGGTTTCTAATCCAAACCCGGGCCGTTTATGGCCCGGTTTCTTATTTTAAAAGGGGGGCAGCCTTTTGGTTGCCGCCCTTTTTCTGTTTGCCCCCCCTCAGTACACCTCCTGATAGAGCGCAATAATTTCATCTGCCGAGGGCACGGCCGGGTTATTGCCCGGGCTGCCGCTGGCCAGCGCCTGCGCCGCCATGGTGGGCAGCAGCGCGTTCCACCGATCGGCATCAATGCCCCAGGCGCCGGGCCGGGGCACATGCAACTCGGCATTGAGCGCCTCCAACTCCTCCAGCAGCTTGGCGCCGGCCACTTGGTCGGCATCACTCTCCCGCGCCACACCCATGCAGCGCGCCGCCTGAGCATAGCGCGGCAGCGCGGCTGAAAGCCCATAGCGGGTGACGGCGGGCAGCAGCATGGCGTTGGAGAGCCCATGCGGCACATGGAAATGCGCGCCAATCGGCCGGCTCATGCCATGCACCAGCGCCACCGAGGCATTGCTGAAAGCCAGCCCCGCCAAGGTTGCGCCCAGCATCATGGCCTCCCGCGCCGCCAGATTGCCGGGCTCCTTATAGACGGTGCGCAGATTGGGCCCGATCAGCCGCATCGCCCGCTCGCCATACATGTCAGACACCGCAGTCGCGCGCTTGGAGACATAGGCCTCCAGCGCATGCGAAAAACTGTCAATCGCCGTATCGGCCGTGGTGCGCGGCGGCACGGTGAGCGTCAATTCGTAATCGACAATCGCCGCCAGCGGCAGCGCGCCCAGCCCGGCGATGAGCATTTTCTCATCATTGGCGGTATCGGTGATAACGGTGAAGCGCGTGGCCTCACTGCCCGTGCCCGCGGTGGTGGGGATGCAGATCACCGGCGCCGCAGCACGGTCCGCCGCATGCGGCGCCTTTTGGCTGCGGATATGCCCGCCCACGGCGGCCAGAATGGCAATGGCCTTGGCCGTGTCCATCGGGCTGCCGCCGCCAAAACCCACAATGCTGTCGTAATCCCCGGCGCTGAAAACCGCGACGCCAGCCTCGACCACGGTATCGGTCGGGTCCGGCACCGTGTCGGAAAACACCGCCACCGCAATCCCCGCCGCGCGCAGCGGCGCCAGCGCCTTCTCCACCGTGCCGGAACTCACCATCCAAGGGTCCGTCACCACCAGCGGGCGAGAGAGGCCATGCGCCGCCAGCACCTCGGCCAGGCGGGCGACGGTGCCCGCACCCACCAGGATGGAGCGGGGGGAGACGATGTTCAGAGCCATGGGTGTTTCCTTTGGGCGAGGGAAAATTATTACAGGTAAGCGTTGGGGGAATGAATTCCCCCAAACCCCCTTCTTTTATTTTTATCTATTGGGAATAACCCCGGCAGCCAGCGCCAATAAACCAAAAATAAAAGAAGGGGGTCCGGGGGAATTCATTCCCCTGGTTAAACCCACTTAAAAGTAGGCGGCGCAATCTTATCAACCGGCCGATGCGCCCAATCCTGCTCCGTCGCCCGCCCGACAATCCGCTTCTGCGCCTCCGCCAAATTCGCCGCCGCCGCCTTGAAATCCATCGTCATCACCTGGCCATCGGCCACGACCTTCTCGCCATCAATATAGACATCCTTCACCGCCCGATCGCCCGCGGCATAAATCAGCGAGCGCACCGGGTCATGATTGGGCTGCATCCGCGGATGGGTGGCATCCACCACCACAAAATCGGCACGGCAGCCCGGCGCCAGCCGGCCAATATCATCGCGCCCCAAGGCCCGCGCGCCGCCAATCGTGGCGGCATCGAAGACATCGGTCGTGCTCATCGTGCGCGGATCATTGGCCTGGGTCCGCGCCAGATAGGCCACCAGGCGCATCTCATCGAGCATGTTATGCGGGTAAGTATCCGTCCCCACGCCCAGGTTGACGCCGCCTCGCTTATAGCGGCCGAAATCCTTCATGGTGATGCCGCGCCGGGCAAAAACGGTCGGGCAATGCGCCACCGTGGTGCCGGTATCGCGCAGGATCGCCAGATCATTCTTGGTGTGCCAGGGCGTGGAGGGATGGTCATCGAGGAAAATCCCATGGCCGATCACCGCCCGCTCATCCAGCAGCCCCATCTCGTGCAGCCATTGGATGGGGGTAAAGCCATGCCGGCGGGTGATCTCATGGAACTCCACCACCGATTGCGCGGCATGGATCTGCCAGGACAGCCCCCGCCCCCTCGCCTCAGCGCGTGAATCCCGCAGCAAGCCAGGCGCGCAAGTATCAATCTGCGCCGGGCAGGCCATGCCGAAAAGCCGCCCCGAGGGATGCTGCTCGGCGCGCTGGATCAGCGTAAACGCCTCCTCCATTGCCTTCTCGCCAGCCTTTTCATCCCACTCATATTCCACCACATGGCCATTCTTGGTGAACCAGCGGGCAGAGCGGAACATCGGCGCGATGCACACCCGCATCCCCGCCTCGGCCAGCAAATCAAGCCAGCCAGGATGGGCGATGGACAGATCCGCCAGCGTCGTCACCCCGCTCAGCAGCAATTCCGAAAGCGCCACCCGCACGCAATCCGGAATTGCCTGCGAATCCGAGCGAAAAATCGGCATATATTCATAGAGCGATGAATTATACAGCCCCGGCGAGCCGATCTCATCGATCAGCCCCTTATTCATCGGCTCAGAAGTCGGGTGCGAATGAATATTCACCAAGCCCGGCATGATGAGCTGCCCACGGCCGGACAACTCCACATCCGCCTCGCCATCATAACCACGGCCAACAAAGCTCAGCACCCCGTCGCGGAAGGCGACATCGCCGCCGGGCATATAGGCGTGGCGCTGTTCGGAAGCATCCCAGGCAACGACGAGCTCAGCGTCGCGGATCACGGTCACGGTCATATCAGCGCACCCTCACATCAAGGCCTCGGTTGGCCCGCGCCCATCATCCATCACGCCGCCGTCGTACCGCAAGATCGACCACCAGCAGCAGCGTGGTGAAGACAATCAGCAGCATCGCCACCGCCGCCATGATCGGGTCCTGGTTCTCATTGATCCCATCCCAAATCCGTCGCGGCAGGGTGAAAACATCGCGCGAGGCAATGAACAGCACAATCACCAATTCATCCCAGGAATGGATGAAGGCAAAAATCGCCCCCGAGACAATACCGGGCATGATCCGCGGCAAAATCACCCAGGCCAGCACCTGCCGCAGCGAGGCCCCCATGCCCCGCGCCGCCTGCTCCAGCCGCACATCAAAACTGGCCAGCGCGGTGGAGACGGTGATGACCACATAGGGAATCCCCGTCACCCCATGGGCAATCACCACACCGGCAAATCGGTCCAGCAAATCCCACCAGCCGAAATACCGATACAGCCCAATGGCATAAACAATGCTGGGCACGATCAGCGGCAGCAGCATCAGCGCGCGCAGCAATTCCGTGGCGCGGCGATTGATCCGCCAGGCGGCAATGGCAAACAGCGTGCCAGCACTGACCGCCAAAATGGTCGAGGCACAGGCAATCCAAAAACTCTGCGCAATCGAGGCGAACCATTCACCCGAGGCAAACAGCGCCGCGTAATGCCGCAGCGACAACCCCTCATGCGGCAGCGAGAGAAAGCGCTGATCGGTCATCGAGACCGGCAGGATAATGAACAGCGGCAGCACCAGATACAACGCCGTGGCCCACCCCAAAGCGCGCCCAAACCGCCCCGGCGAATATCCCCCCTCCATGCTCACGCCCCCCCAAAAAGGCGGCGCATATTCACCACGCGGGAGAATACCGCGAGCGTGACCAGGATGGTCACCACCAGCAGCGTGGCCATCATCGTGCCCAACCCCCAGCGGATGAGGTCAAGGATCTGCAGCGAAATCCACTCCGCCACCATCAGCGTCTTGCCGCCACCCAGAATGGCCGGGGTGATGTAAAAGCCCAGCGAAAAAATGAACACCAACACCCCCGCCGCCACCACGCCGGGCATCGAGAGTGGCAAAAACACCCGGGCAAACACCTGCCCGCGCGAGGCCCCCATGCCCCGCGCCGCCGCCAGCAGCCGCGGCTCAATCTCGCGCATCGAGGCCAGCATGGGCAGCACCGCATAGGGCACCATGTAATGCACCATGCCCACGATGATGCCGAATTCATTCCACACCAATTCCAGCGGCTCGCTGATCACCCCCGCCCCCTGCAGCGTCTGATTGATCAACCCCTGCCGCCGCAGCAGCGTCACCCAGGCAAAGGCGCGCACCAGCACCGAAATCCACAGCGGCACCAGCACGCACAGCAGCCACCAGCGCCGCGCGCGCTCGCTCGCCAGGGTGATGGTGTAGCTGAGCGCATAGCCCAGCAGCAGCGCCAGCACCGTGGTGATGCTGCAAATCCGCAGCGTGGTGATGATGACCCGCTGCACCGAAAGATTGGTGCCAATCCGTTCGTAATTCGAAAACCCCGGCGAGGGCTCCAAAAAGGAAATCGCCAGCACCTGCAAAATCGGCGTGACGTAGAACACGCTCAGCAGCAGAAACGCCGGCAGCAGCAGCGCATACCACCCCGCCTCACGCCGCATCATCATCATCCACAAGGGTCGGGGCATCGGCGGCCCAACCCAGGCGCAAGGCCGCGCCAATCTCGGGCACAAAAGGCGCCCGCCAGGCCGGAAGATGCACCCGCAACACCCCCAGCGCCGTCTCCACCGCCAGCGAGAATCCAGCCCCCAGATAAGACCAGGCGGAGATCACCCCCTCAACGATATTATCCGCACTCTCCTCAGCCCCCAGAGCCGCAATCTTCTCCGGCCGCAGCGAGAGCAAGACCGCAGCCCCCAGTCCCGGCCGGGGGCCATCCACCACCTGCCGCAGCCGCAAGCCGGCCACCTGTACCCCCAGCCAGCCGCCACCCAATTCGCGCACCACGCCCTGGAAGAAATTGGATTTGCCCAGAAAATCCGCGACGAACCGGCTGCGCGGGCGCTCATACAGCGCCGCCGGCGCACCCTTCTGGATAATCCTTCCATGGTTGAGAATCGCCACCTCATCGGAGAGCGAAAGCGCCTCCTCCTGGTCATGGGTGACATTGATGAAAGTGCGCCCCACCCGGCGATGCAGCGCGCGCAACTCCTCCTGCAACTCCGCCCGCAGCTTCTTGTCCAAGGCCGAGAGCGGCTCATCGAGCAGCAGCAATGCGGGGTCAAACACCAAGGCGCGGGCCAGGGCCACACGCTGCTGCTGCCCGCCCGATAATTGCTTCGGCAATCGATCAGCAAACCCGGTCAACTGCACCAAATCCAGCGCCGCGCGCAGCTTCTCGTCGCGCTCCGCCCGCCCCTGCCCGCGCACCCGCAGCGGGAAGGCGATATTCTCCGCCACACTCATATGCGGAAACAGCGCATAGCCCTGAAACACCATGCCAAAGGCGCGCTTCTCCGGTGGCAGGCCAGTGATGTCCTGCCCATCGAGCAACAGCCGCCCGGCGCTGGGTTCGGTAAACCCGGCAATCATCATCAGAATGGTGGTCTTGCCCGAACCCGATGGCCCGAGCAGCGTGAGGAAACTGCCGCGCTCCACCGCAAGGTCAGCCCCCTCAACCGCCACAAAGCTGCCATAGCGCTTGGCCAGGCCGCGCAATTCGAGTGCGGCGCTCAATCCCGATAGCCCGGCTGTTCGCGGTCCAGCTTGCGCTTGAGCGCCTGCCAGGGCAGCCAGCCCTTGTCATGGCTCACCTTGAATTGCTCCGCCGTGCGCTCCACCACCCGGGCCGGCGGCAGCGAGAGGGGCGCGCCGGTGGATTGCGCCGAGACCTGAATCCGGCAGGCCATCTCCAGATAATACAGCCAGTAAAACGCCTCAGCCACGCTGCGCCCGGCGGTCAGCAACCCGTGATTGCGCAGCACCATGCAGGGCTTATCACCCATATTCGCAACCAGCCGATCCCGTTCGGAGAGGTTGTCATCGGCAGCGATGCCCTCGTAATCATGATACGCCACCCGGCCGTGAAACTCGGTGCTGATCTGGTTCAGCGGCAAAATCCCCCCGGTCTGCGCCGCCACCGTCATGCCCGCCAGGGTATGGGTGTGCATCACGCATTGCGCATGCGGCGCTGCCCGATGCAGCGCGGAATGGATCACAAAACCCGCCGGGTTCACCGGCCAGGATGTGGCTTGCAAGGGCTCACCCTCGGCATCCACCTCCACCAGTGAAGAGGCGGTGATCTCCTCAAACAGCATGCCATAGGGATTGACCAAAAACCGATGCCCCTCGCCCGGAATCCGCACCGAGAGATGGGTGAACACCAGGTCAGTCATGCCGAAATGCGCCACCAGCCGATAGGCGGCGGCCAGATCCTCACGCAATTCGCGCGCGCTGGGCACATGGTCTTCAGGGGGTGGTTTTGGCAGCATGTCAGTAGCCCAGATCGGGGTTGTAGATTTTCTCAGGCCACCGCCCGGCCTCGATGCCGGCGATGCAGGCAGCCACCCATTCGGCCCGCTCGCGCCGCGGCGGCAGGCTCGCCACATGCGGTGTGATGGTGAGCCTCTCCGCCGCCCAAGCCGGGTGGCCCTCGGCCAGCGGCTCCGGCTCAAACACATCCAGCACCGCGCCGCCCAGCAGCCCCTCCTCCAGCGCCGCCAGCACATCATCCAAATTCTGCTGCGCCCCCCGCCCGGCATTGATCAGCATGGCACCGCGCGGCAGTTTTTCGAAGAGCGGCCGCGCCAGAATGGCGCGCGTGTCAGGCGTATCCGGCAACAGACAGACCAGCAGGTCACTCGCCGCCAGAAAATCATCCAACGCCCCCTCGCCCACATAATCCTTCACGCCAGGCAGGCACTTGGCACTGCGTGACCAGCCATGCACCGCAAAGCCCAACCCCTGCAGCATAACAGCCGCCCGGCTGCCCATCACGCCCAGGCCCATCACGCCAACCCGCGTCTCACCCGCGCTGGCACAATCAAAATAATCCCAAGCCCCCCGCGCCTGGGCCAGCGCCATCCGCCGCCCCTGGCGCAGCACATGCAGCGCCGCCCAGCAAATATATTCACCCATCCGCTGCGCCGCACCCGCCGGAATCATCCGCACCAGCGGCACATGGCGGGGAAAATCCGGGTCGCGCACGATCAAATCCACCCCCGCACCCGCGCCAAAAATGCAGCGCAGCCCGGGCATGGCCGCCAGCCGCCCCGGCTCAGGGTCCCATACCAGGGCGAAATCCACCTCGCCCGGGTCGCCCATCTCATCCCAGAAGCGCACATCCAAGCCAGGCGCGACCTCGGCAAAACAGGCCCGCCATTCCTCGAACCCGGCGGCGGCGCCGGATTTCACCACCAGCCGGCTCACCCGGTGATGGTGTCCAGATAATCCTGATTGGCCTGCTGGTAATTCGCCCCCCACCATTGGCCATTGAGCACCACCTGCTGGCGCTCATTCGCCGGGTCGGTCGGGTTATTGGCCTTGAGCTCGGCTGGCACCTGGGCGGCGGCGGCGGGGTTGGTAGGCCCATTGCCCAAAAGGCCGAGCAAGCCAACCTGCGCCTCAGCATTGGCCAGCATGGCGCCCAGCAGCCGCTGCGCATTCGCCCCCCCCAGATTGCCGCGCGGAATGACGAAAATACCCGCCTGCAACAGCCCCTGATTCCAGATGAACTTGATCCGCCCATTGCTCTCGCGGTTCAGCACGGTGGCGCGGGTGTGCCAGATCTGGCCCATCACCGCCTCGCCGGTGCGCAAAAACTGCTCGCTCTCACTGCCCGAGGACCAAAACACCGTGTTGCGGCGAATCTCCGCCACCCGGCGCAGCGCCGCGCGGGTATCAATCGGATAAACCTGGTCCGGCGCGCGCCCCAGCGACATCATCGCCGCATCCAGCGTGCCCAGCGCATCGCGCCGCAGCAGACGCTGCCCAGGGAAGCGCCGCAAATCCCAAAAATCCGCCCAGGAGGTGGGCGCGGTGGGGAATTTGCTGCTGTCATAAGCCAGCACCGAACTGAACGAATAAGGTGCGGCGCCATATTCCAGCGCAAAACCCGGCCCTATCACCTTGGTGCGGTCGATAATGCCGTAATCCATCTTGGTCAGCAGGTTCATCCCCCCCAGCAGATAGGCGGAACTGGCCGAGCTATCACACAAATCCCAGGTCACCCGCCCGCTCTCCACCATGGAGCGAATGCGCCCGGCCGAGGGGCCGGTGCTGTCCTGCGTCACCGCAAGCCCCGGATTGGCAGCGGTAAACGGCGCGCCATAAAACCGGCCAAACCCGTCATTGGCCAGGCCGCCCCAATTCACCATCACCAGCGGCCGCCCCGCTTGCGCCTGCGCCAACCCAGCCGGCGCCCCCAGCGCCGCCAGCCCGGCCAGCCAAGCCCGCCGGCTGATCTCCCCCTGGGCCAGCCGCCGGCCGAGCAACTCCACGCAATCCTGTTGGAAGCTTTGCGCCATGAAATCTCTCCAGATGACAAACCGGCCTTGCAAGAACCGCGCCGGGCGGTGGAAGCTGACACCGAGCCACGCCGATTGGGAAGCCCCGCATGTCCATTCTCGCCGCCGATTTCAAAGCCCGCCCCTGGTGGTGGGAGGCCGCAGCACCCGTGCAGCGCGACAATACCCTGCCCGCCGAGGCCGAGGTGCTGGTGGTGGGCGGCGGCTATGCCGGGCTCTCGGCCGCCCTCACCCTCGCCCGGCTCGGCCATGATGTCACCGTGATCGATGCCGAGCGCATCGGCTGGGGCGCCTCCAGCCGCAATGGCGGCATGGTCTCGGGCGGGCTGAAAGTCGCCCGCGGCCCGCTGGAGAAAACCTATGGCCCCGCCCGCGCCATGGAGATCATGAAGGCCTGCGGCGGCAGTTTCCCCTTCATCGAGGAGACCATGATCCGCGAGGGGATCGAGGCCGATTACAAGCGCGTGGGCCGCTTCGTCGGCGCATGGACGCCGGGGCATTACAAGGTGCTGGAGAAAAGCGCCGCCCGCATCGCCGAAATGTCCGCCCTGCCCACCACCATGATCCCGCGCGAAAACCAGCGCGAATTCATCGGCAGCGACCATTATCATGGCGGCATGCATGCTGAGGCGACCGGCAGCCTCCATCCCGGCAAATACGCCCGCGGCCTAGCCGCCGCGGCCGAACGCGCGGGCGCGCGCTTGGTCGATGCCACCCGGGTCAGCCGCATCGAGAAGCAGGCTGCCCAATTCCGCGTCACCACCGATCACGGCGTGGTCACGGCCAAACATGTGCTCACCGCCACCAATGGCTATTCGCACAAGGGCCCCAACCCCTGGTTCGCCCGGCGGATGGTGCCACTCGCCAGCTACATCATCGCCACCGAAGAACTCCCCCCAGAACAGATCGAACGCCTCTTCCCCAAACAGCGCATGCTCAGCGACACCAAACTGGTGCTGAATTATTTCCGCCCCTCGCCCGATGGCCGCCGCGTGCTCTGGGGCGGCCGCGCCAGCTTTGCGGCCGAGAGCGCCGAACAGGCCGCACCACGCCTGCACGCCACCATGTGCGAGGTCTTCCCCGAATTGCGCGAGGTGAAGATCACCCATGCCTGGACCGGCAATGTCGCCTTCACCTTTGATCACCTTCCCCATATCGGCGTGCAGGATGGGGTGCATTATGCCGGCGGCTGCCAGGGCTCGGGTGTGGCCATGGCCACCTGGCTCGGCCATAATGTGGCGCTGAAAATCGCCGGCGCGGCCAATGAAAAATTCGCCCTCGACGACCTGCCCTTCCCCACCCGCCCCTTCTATAGCGGCGACCCTTGGTGGTTCATGCCGTTGATCGGCAATTGGTATCGCCTGAAAGACCGCATCGAGCGCATGGCGGCATAACCACCCGCCCAGCCTTGCCTCCACCGCATGATCGCTGCACCGGGCTAGACCAGGCAGCGTTCACTGCGCATGTTCCAGCCATTGCTGTGAGAATGATTCAGCATCTTCCGCGATTCCGCTACAACGCATCATGCTTTAGGCTCACGGCGATAACCGCCCCCAGGGAGAATACACCCATGCAACGCCGCATGCTCATTACCGCCGCCGCCGCCCTTCCCTGGGCCGCCCAGGCCTTGGGCTTCACGCCGCAAAATGCCGAATGCATCGCCCCCGCGGCCCCCGGCGGCGGCTTTGATGTCACCTGCCGCCTCACCACCCGGATGCTCTCCGAACTCAACCTCGTGCCCAGCCCCATCCGCACCCAGAACATGCCCGGCGGCATCGGCGCGGTGGCCATCAACCACATCAATGCCCAGCGCCCGACGGACCCCAATGTGCTCATCGCCTTCTCCACCGGCTCATGGCTGAACATGGCCCAGCGCCGCTTCGGCCGCTTCGCCGAAAATGATGTGCGCTGGATCGGCGCGGTCGGCGCCGATTACGGCGTCATCGCCGTCAAGCGCGACAGCCGCTTCCAAACCCTGGCCGACCTCGTGGCCGGCATGCGCGAGGGCATCTCCAACATCCCCGTGGGCTCCTCCGGCGCCGTGGGCAGCCAGGATTGGACCAAGGTGGCCCTCATCGCCCGTGCCGCCGGGCAGGATCCGCGGCGGATGCGCTATGTCCCCTTCGAAGGCGGCGGGGCCGCTATGGCGGCGCTGCTGGGTGGCCATACCCAACTCTTCCCCGGCGACGCCTCGGAAATCCGCGGCCAATTGGAGGCAGGCGAAATCCGCCTGCTCGCCGTGCTCGCCCCCCAGCGCCTGCCCGGTTTCCTCTCTGTGGTGCCCACCGCGAAGGAACAGGGCGTGGATGTGGAATGGCCGATCATCCGCGGCTTCTACGGCCCGCCCCGCATGCCGGACGCCGCCTACGAATACTGGGTCGATGTGCTCCGCCGCCTCCACGCCCATCCCGCCTGGCCGGAGGCGCGCGCCGCCCAGGGTATGTTCGAATTCAACATGGTGGGCGCCGAATTCGCCGCCCTCGCCAAGCGCCGCACCGAGGAATACCGCGTGCTTGCCCGCGATGTCGGCCTGATCCAACCCACACAATGATCGCCGCCGACCGCATTCTGGGCGCGGCGCTGATCGCCCTCGGTGCGGTCAGCGCATACGCGGCCATGCAGTTGGAAGTCCCCTTCGCCGCCGACCCGCTGGGCCCCAGCCCCTTCCCCACCGCCATCGCCATGCTGCTGGCGCTCTGCGGCCTGGGGATGCTGCTGCGCCCCACCGATGGTTTTTCGCCACCCGAAAGGCGCATCGCACCGCCGCTATTGGTGCTGGCCATGCTGGGCTACGCCTTGCTGATGCTGCCGCTGGGCTTCATGCTGGCCACCGCGCTGATGGCCACCACCGTGGCGCTACTCTTTGGCGCCCGCCCCCCGGCCGCGCTCCTGGTCGGCATCACCACCGCCATCACCCTCTGGCTTCTCTTCGACAAGTTGCTCGACCTGCCGCTGCCCAAGGGGATTTTGCCGCTGTGATGGATGTCTTCGCAGCGCTCGGCGGCGGCTTCGGCGTGGCCCTGCAGCCAGGCAATCTGCTGCTGGCCTTCATCGGCTGCATCCTCGGCACCGCCATTGGCGTGCTGCCCGGCATCGGCCCGCTCAATGCCATCGCCCTGCTGCTGCCCTTCTGCCTCGCCCTGCGCCTGCCACCGGAAAGCGCCCTCATCCTGCTGGCCGCGGTCTATTACGGCTCGGGCTATGGCGGGCGGATCACCGCCATTCTGCTGAACATGCCCGGCGAACCCTCGGCCGTGCTCACCACGCTCGATGGCCACCCCCTGGCCAAACAGGGCCGCGGCAGCGCAGCGCTCGCCATCTCCGGCATTGGCAGCTTCGTCGGCGCCACCTTCTCGGTCATTGCCATGACCTTCCTCTCCGTACCACTGGCCAAACTGGCCGTGGCCTTCTCCCCGGCCGATTACGTGGCCCTCATCGCCTTCGCCCTCTCCCTGCTGGGTGCCGTGAGCGACGGCCCGGCGGTCAAAGCCTGGGCCGCCGGCTGCCTGGGGCTGCTGCTGGCCATGGTCGGCGTGGATAGCGGCACCGGGGTGGAGCGCTTTACCCTGGGCTCCCTGGAATTGCTCGGCGGCATCGATTTCACCGTCCTCGCCATAGGCCTCTTCGCCATCGGCGAAATCCTCCTCCTCATCGAAACCCGGCTGCGCAGCGAGGCCGCCAAACTCGGCGGCGGCGCCAAACTCTCGCTGCGTGAGGTGCTCTTCTGCACCCCCGCCATGCTGCGCGCCACCGGCATTGGCTTTGTCATCGGCGTGCTCCCCGGCGCTGGCGCCTCCGTCGCCTCCGCCCTCTCCTACACCGCCGAAAAACGCCTGAACGGCGCCCAGGGAAAATTCGGCCAAGGCGATCTGCGCGGCGTCGCCGCCCCCGAGACGGCCGACAACGCCGCGCAGATCGGCAATCTCGTGCCCATGCTCTCCCTCGGCATCCCGGGCTCGGGCACCACCGCCGTGCTGCTCGGCGCGCTGCTGATGTACAATATCACCCCCGGGCCTTTGCTCTTCGAACAGCGCCCCGATGTCGCCTGGGGCCTCATCGCCTCGATGTATATCGGCAATGCCATGCTGCTGCTGCTGAACCTGCCCCTGGTGGGGGTTTTCGCCCGCCTGCTCA
>NZ_JBBARU010000027.1:0-36108 GCF_040399605.1 Rhodovarius sp.
GATCCCAACCCAAACATTCCCTGTTTCACCATCCCTCGATCTTGTTTACTCGCGCGCGCGCGGCGCGGCCTCATCGCGCACCAGGCGGCCGTCTTCCATGGTCAGGATGCGATCGGCCAGGGCCATGATGCGGGAATCATGGGTGACCATGAGGGTGGTGGTGCGGCGCTCGGTGGCGAGGAGGCGGATGATGTCGAGCAGTTGTTGTGCGCTTTCCCAATCCAGTGCTGCGGTGGGTTCATCGGCGAAGATGATGTCGGGGTTGCCCACCAGGGCGCGGGCGACGGCGACGCGCTGTTTTTGGCCGCCGGAGAGGTTGGCGGGCAGGTAGTGCAGCCGCTCGCCCAGGCCGAGCAGGCGCAGGGCGTGTTCGGCGGCCGCATCGGCGCCGGGGCGGATGCCATGGACATCGAGGCCCATGCGGACATTTTGCATCGCGGTGAGGCTGTCGTGCAGGTTATGGGCCTGGAAGATGAAGCCCAGGCGGCGGCGGCAGGCGATGCGGGTTTCTTCATCGGCGCCCAGCAATTCCTGGCCGAGCAGGCCCACGCTGCCCTGCTGCAAGGCGCGCAGGCAGCCGAGCAGGGTGAGCAGCGTGGTTTTGCCCGAGCCCGAGGCGCCGACCAGGATGACGAATTGCCCGCGCGGGATGGCGAGGTTGATATCGAAGAGCACTTGTCGCCGGGCCTCGCCCTCGCCGAAGGCGTGGTTCAGCCCGGCGATGCTGATGGCGGGGTGCATCAGAACAGCGCTGCCGGGTCGGCCTTGGCCAGGCGGCGGGTGGCGATGGCGCCTGAGAGGGTGCACATGATGATGGTGCCCAGCAGCATGAAGAGCATGCGGCTGCCGGTCATCTCCAGGGGCAAGCCGGCCGTGGCTTTGACTGCGGCATAAAGGGCGATGGCCAGCGCCGTGCCGGGCAGGAAGCCGAAGAGTGCGAGGATCACTGCCTCTTCGAAGATGACGCCGAGGAAGAAGGATTGCCGGTAGCCGATGGCTTTGAAGGTGGCGTATTCGCGCATGTGGTCGGCCACATCCGAGGCCAGGACCTGATAGACGATGATGATGCCCACCAGGGCGCCGATGACCACGCCAAAGCCGAAGACGATGCCGACGGGGCGCTGGGTGGTTTGGAAATTCTGGTCGCGGCGGATCGCCTCATCGACGCTGCGCACGGCGGTATCGGCTGCGGGCAAGGCGGCGCGTAGGCGGGCGATGAGGGGGTCGATGGCCTGGCCCGGGGCTGCGCGCACCAAGATGATATTGGGCGCGCCGGCGGTGCGGTTGCGGAAGAGTTTGAGGAAGGTCTGGTCGGAGACCACCATCACGCCATCGGCGCCAAAGCCGCCGCCGATGCGAAAACTGCCCAGGATATTGACCGAGCGATTGGCGGTTTCGATGCGATAGGGCCGGCCGGCATCGATTTCGTCGAAGAGTTCGGGCGGCACGTTGCGGGTGCCGCGGTCGATCAGCGCAGCGTTGGAGAGGGCGAGGAGTGGGCGGGCGGCTTCGATTTCGGCGACGCGAAAATTGGCCATGCGGGGGTCCACGCCCATGACATCGAGGGTGCGGATGGTGCCATCGGGCTGTTTCCAATCCATTTTGAAAATGTAGAGCGGCGTTGCCTCGGCCACACCGGGGATGGCGAGCGCTTCGAGCATGCGGTTGCGTGGCAGGGGGCTGCCATCTTGCAGGGTATTGGCGTCCGAGGCTTGGATGAGGATGTCGGCGTCAAAGCTGGCATAGGGCAGGCTGATGCCGTTGAGCAGGCCGCCGAGAAAGCCCAATTGCATATAGATCAGCAGATTGGCGAAGGTGACGCCGGCGAGGGCGGCGATCAGCCGGTTGCGGTTGTGGCGCAATTGCAGCCAGCCAATGGGCAGGCGGCCGAGCAGGCGGGTGAGCAGGGCGGTCATTGTGCCCCCTGCCCCCCCCCTGGGGCGCCCCAGGGGGCGTCAGCCGGATGCGCGCGGTGACTTGCAGATTGGCGAAGCGGGCGGCGATGGCGGCTGAGGCAGCGTCGAGTTCGATGACCGCGCGCAGCACGCGGGTATCGGTATTGGCGGCGGGGCTGGCATCGGTGAGCGTCTGGCGCAGCACTTCGGCGCCAATGCGCCCGAGGCTGCCGTTGAGGGCGCGGGGCAAGGCGGCGGCGGAGAGGGTGACGGGCTGGCCGGGGGCGAGCAGGTTCACCTGGTCTTCATAGACCTCGATTTCGGCGATCATCTGGTCGAGCCCGCCGAAGCTCATGAGGCCTTGCGCGGCGGGGCGTTCGCCGGGGCGGGCATAGAGGGTGAGCACGGTGCCGGCCATGGGGGCGCGGATGACGGCCTTGTCGAGATCAGCGAGGGCGCGGTCACGGTCGGCGGCGGCGGCCTCGGCATTGCGGCGGGCGAGGACCACATCGGCTTGCTCGTCGAGGCTGGGCGCGGCGTAGCGGGTGAGGTTGGCGCGGGCGCGGACCACCTCCTGCACCGCCTGCTCATAGGCGAGGCGGCGTTGATCGGCCACTTGCTCGGTGGCGGCACCGCGGCCGACGAGGGAGGAGGCGCGCTCCATGTCGCGGCGCAGGATGGGCAGGGCGGCTTCGGCGCGGGCGAGGCCGCTGCGCGATTCCTCGAGTGCGGCGGCGATGGCGATGCGGGTTTGCTCCAGCGCCGCCACGCGGGCGGCGTGGGTGGCTTCGGCCGAGGCGAGGGCAGCGCGGAGTGCGGGTTCGCTGTCCATGCGGGCTAGCACGGCGGAGGCGGGCACGGTTTCGCCCTCCTGCACCGGCAGGGTGGCGATGCGGGCATCGCCGGCGCCGAAGGGGGGGGCGATGATGAGGATGCGGCTGCGCGGCAGCAGCTTGCCCAGCGCCACCACCTGGCCGTGGATGGTGCGGGTGACGACGGTGCCGGCGGGCATGCGCTGTGCATCGGCCACCGGCCCAGGTTCCGCGCCCATAAAGCGCCAGGCCGCAGCGCCGGCCCCGAGGGCCAGGGCCAGCACCAGCAGCCATGCCCAAAGGCGCGCCGTGCCGCCTGGCCTCGCGGCGGTGGTATGGGGCACGGGCAGAGGCAGGGCGGGATTGGGCTGGCCGGCCGGCGTGGTCCCTTCTGGCATCGCGGCTATTCTGCTCCTGCCCGGCGGCGTGCCTGGCTGCTGATGTATGCTGGGGCGAAAGGAAGTCCCGTGAATGGGCATAGCCCAGCGTGGGGGTATCGCAAAGAGTCGAAGCTTCAACTGCTTCCCCGACAAGAAACGGCAGGTGGGGTATTGGCCGGTATGGTGGTGGGCGGTGCCTGTCACAACGTGTGGAACTGGGGCAGGATGGCGCCATGCCCACCATCTTCGCCGGCCTTGCGGCCATGCTGCTCTATTCAGGCAGCTTCGTCGCCACCCGGCACGCCATGATGGCGGGGCTGGGGCCGCTGGATGTGATGATGCTGCGCTACCTGCTGGGGGGGCTGGCCTGTGCGGCGGTGCTGGCGCGCATTGGCTTGGGCGGGCTCTCCTGGAGGCGGGTGGCGGTGCTGACGCTGCTGGGTGGGCTGCCGTATTACGGCATGCAGGTGGTGGGGGTGGGGCTGAGTTCGGCCAGCCACGCCGCCATGCTCAATCCGGGCGGCACGGTGGTGTTTGCCACTCTGCTGGGCTGGCTGGTGCTGCGTGACAAGCCAGGGCGCGGTGCGCTGGCGGCGCTGCCACTGCTGCTGGGTGGGCTGGTGCTGATTGCCGGCACGGGCCTGGGCGGCGCGGCCTGGCTGGGCGATGGGATGCTGCTGTTCAGCGGGCTGCAATGGGCGCTTTACGGCACGCTGCTGCGCGCCTGGGGGGTGTCTGGGCTGCGCTCGGCCTGCATGATCAGCGCGTGTTCCCTGCCCTATGTGCCGGTGCATCTGGTGGTTTTTGGCTGGGGTGGGCTGGCGGCGGCACCGGAGGAGGCGCTGTTCCAGGCGCTGTATCAGGGCCTGGGCGTGGGGTTGCTGGCCAATGCGCTGTATTCACATTGCTATGCGGTGATGGGGCCGGGGCGGGCGGCGATTTTTCCGCCGCTGGTGCCGGTGCTGGGCACGCTTCTGGCGGCGCTGGTGCTGGCTGAGGCGCTCAGCGCGGCGCAATTTTTGGGCATGGCGCTGGTGGTGAGTGGCATGCTGCTGGCCGGGCTGTGGCGGCGCCCGGCCTGGTAGGGTTACCGGCAGACGCGGCGGGTCGTGGTGCGGTAATGTACGCGGTTATAGCGGTCCACATAGCGTTGCCGGTAGGTCTCGTTCCAGCAGCGTTGGGGGCGGCGGTAATGACCGGGGACCCCCACGGGCGCAGGCGCGACATAGCCGGTGACGGTCTCGCTGACGACCACGGGCTGGGAGCCATCGACGGGCACGCAGGCGGCGAGAGCGAGGCCGGCCAGCGCCGCGAAGAGGGTGCGACGGATCATGGAAAATCTCCTTTCGGAGACACTAATGGGGTAGCCGGAAGCCTGCAATCCATTGGGGCGCCGGGTGAAACACCGCAGCGCCCCTGAGAGCATTTTTAAGCCTTGCGGTGTCGCAAGGCAGTTCGGACATGGCGCGAAAGCCGAGCGGCTTACAGCCCGAACTGGCTGACGAATTTGGTGTTCAGATAGGCCTCGATGGCCTCCGAACCACCCTCGGTGCCGTAGCCGCTGTCGCGCACGCCGCCGAAGGGGACTTCGGGCAGAGCGAGGCCGAGATGGTTGATGGTCATCATGCCGACCTCAACGCCGGCGGCGAGCGCCTGCGCCGTCTTGGCGCTGCCGGTGAAGGCATAGCTGGCGAGGCCGAAGGGCAGCCGATTGGCCTCGGTCACCACATCGGAGAAGTCCTTGAAGGGGCGCATCAGGGCGACGGGGCCGAAGGGTTCCTCATTCATCGCCCGCATATCCAGCGTGGCGCCGGCGACCACGGTGGGCTCGAAGAAATAGCCCTTATTGCCGATGCGGCTGCCGCCGGTGGTGATCTCGGCGCCCTTGGAGCGGGCATCGGCGATCAGCGCCTCCATTTGCGGCACCCGGCGCTCATTGGCCATGGGGCCCATATTGGTGCTGGCATCGAGGCCATCGCCCACCTTCAGCGCCTTGGCGTGGCTGGTGAAGCTGGCGACGAATTGGTCATAGACATTCTCCTGCACCAGGAAGCGGGTGGGGGAGACGCAGACCTGGCCGGCATTGCGGAATTTGGCGAAGGCGAGGGTCTTGGCGGCGAGTTCGACATCGGCGTCATTGAACACCATGGCCGGGGCGTGGCCGCCCAATTCCATGGTGACGCGCTTCATGTGCTGGCCAGCCATGGCGGAGAGCATTTTGCCCACCGGGGTGGAACCCGTGAAGGTGACCTTGCGGATGATCGGGCTGGCGATGAGGTAGGAGCTGATCTCGCTCGGCACGCCATAGACGAGGCCGATGACATCACCGGGCACGCCGGCATCGAGGAAGGCGCGGATCAGTTCTGCCGGGCTGGCCGGGGTTTCTTCCGGGGCTTTGACGATGATCGAGCAGCCGGCGGCCAGGGCGGCGGAGAGCTTGCGCACGATCTGGTTGATCGGGAAGTTCCAGGGGGTGAAGGCGGCGACAGGGCCGACCGGCTCCTTGATGGTGAGCTGATAGACGCCCTCGGCGCGGGCGGGGATGACATGGCCATAGGTGCGGCGCGATTCCTCGGCGAACCAGTCGATCGTGTCGGCACCGCCCATGATCTCGACCCGGGCTTCGCCCAGCGGCTTGCCCTGCTCCAGGGTCATCAGCCGGGCGATGTCATCGGCGCGGCTGCGCAGGAGGTCGGCGGCTTTGCGCATGATCTTGGAGCGCTCGAAAGCGCTGATCTTGCGCCAGGTGGCGAAGCCGCGCTCGGCGGCGGCCAGCGCTGCGTCCAGATCGACCTGGGTGGCATGGGCGACGGTGCCGATCACCTCCTCATTGGCGGGGTTGAGCACCTCGATGCTGCGGCCCTCGGCACCGCCGCGCCAGGCGCCGGCAATGTGGAGCAGGGTATTGGGGTAATTGGCCATGTGGTTTCTCCCGTGTGTGAGACTAGAATGGGGCCGGCAGCGTGTTGGTGCAATGTGCGGGGGGTGGTGCTGGTGGCCCGGGGAAGGGCTTTGCCCCTCCCCGTACCCCTCCCCACCAAAGGCCGGAGGGCCTTTGGAAACCATGAGAAAGCCAAATTGGGGGAGGGGGGCCGCAACGCTTTGCCGGCGGCCAGCGCGCGCTGCCCCCCTCCCCCAATTTGGCTTTTACCTCGCGGTCCAGGGGCCCGCCGGCCCCTGGTGGGTGGGAGTATCGGGGGAGGGCAAAGCCCTTCCCCGGGCAGCCCAGACTACGCTTCAACCACGCATCCCGCAGAGAGTGTCACCGTCCGATCCATCCGCGCCGCCAGGGCTGGGTTGTGGGTGGCGATGAGTGCGGCGACGCCTTGTTCGCGGACTTGTTCGAGCAATTCGGCGAAGACGCGCTCCGCGGTGCTGATGTCGAGGTTGCCGGTGGGTTCGTCGGCGAGGAGGATGCGGGGGCGGTTGGCCAGGGCGCGGGCGATGGCGACGCGTTGTTGTTCGCCGCCGGAGAGTTTGCCGGGGCGGTGGTCTTCGCGGCCGGTGAGGCCGAAGCGGGCCATAAGGTCGCGGGCGCGGGCATCGGCGACGGGGCGTGGGGTGCCGGCCGCCATTTGCGGCAGGGCGATATTTTCGAGGGCGGAGAATTCCGGCAGCAGGTGATGGAATTGGTAGACGAAGCCGATGGTGCTGCGGCGGATGGCGGTGCGGGTATCGTCATTGAGGGTGCCGGCGGCGGCGCCGCTGACGAAGACCTCGCCGGAATCGGGGCGTTCGAGCAGGCCGGCCAAATGCAGCAGGGTGGATTTGCCGGTGCCGGAGGGGGCGACGAGGGCGGTGATTTCGCCTGGATGCAGGCTGAGATTGGCGTGTTCGAGCACGGTGAGGACGCCGGCCTCAGTGCGGTAGCGGCGGGCGACGGCGCGCAGTTCCAGGGCGGGGTTATTCATTGCGCAGCATCACCACGGGGTCGGTCCGGGCGGCCCGCCAGGAGGGGTAGAGGGTGGCGAGGAGGGAGAGGCCGAGGCCCATGAGCACCACCTGGATGACCTCATTGGGGTCCACCACGGCGGGCAATTGGGTGAGGAAGTAGATTTCGGCCGAGAAGAGTTCGGTGCCGCTGAGGGATTGGATGAATTGGCGGATGTTTTCGATGTTGAGGCAGAAGACGAGGCCCAGCAGGAAGCCGATGGCGGTGCCGAGCACGCCCACCGAGGCGCCGCAGAGGAGGAAGATGCGCATGACCGCGCCGCTTGTGGCGCCCATGGTGCGCAGCACGGCGATGTCGCGGCCCTTATCCTTCACCAGCATGATGAGGGAGGAGACGATGTTGAAGGCGGCGACGATGATGATGAGGGTGAGGATGAGGAACATCACGTTGCGTTCCACCTTCACCGCATTGAAGAAGCTGGAATTGGCGTCTTGCCAGTCGAGGATGCGCAAGGGGCGGCCGAGGGCGGCGCGGATGGCGGTGTTGACGCTGCGGGCGCGCAGCGGGTCTTCGACGAAGACTTCAATCTGGGTTGCGGCGTCGCCGGTTTGGAAGAAGGTTTGGGCGGCGGCCATGGGGAGGAAGACGAAGGTGCTGTCATATTCGTTCATCCCCACCTCGAACATCGCCACCACGCGATAGGCGCGCAGGCGGGGAACGGTGCCGAGCACGGTGGTGCGGCCCTGGGGGGAGATGATGGTCAGGCGGTCACCAATGGTGAGGCCGAGGCGGGCGGCCATGCGGGTGCCGATCATCACCACGTCATCGCCGGTGAAATCGGCCAGGCGGCCGGCGCGGATATTGTCGGCGATGATGCGGCGCGCGGCCATATCCTCGGGGCGGATGCCGCGGGCGAGGCCGCCGGAGGCGCCGCCGCCCTCGCTGGTGAGCAGCACCTGGCCTTCGACGAGGGGGGTGGCGGAGACGACGCCGGGGAGGGTGCGGATGCGCTCGGTCAGCGGGCCGTAATCGGGCAGGTTGCCGGCTTGGGCGGAGGCGATGGACATATGGCCGTTGAGGCCGAGGATGCGGCCGAGCAATTCCTGGCGGAAGCCATTCATCACGCTCATGACAATGATGAGGGTGGCGACGCCAAGGGCGATGCCGACGAGCGAGAAGATGGCGATGACCGAGACGAAGCGCTCGCCCTTGCGGGCGCGGAGATAGCGGAAGGCGATCATCCGTTCGAAGGGGTTGAACATCAGCGGCGCGGCCGAAACAGGCGCAGCAGGGCCTGGTGGACGATGATGGTGATCGGCAGGCTGATGGCGATGGTGCGCATGATCTCGTCGGGCCAGCCGAGGCTTTCGCGGATCGGCGGGGCGGCGAACATGCCGGCGGCGAGCGCGGCCAGCATGATCGTCAGGTTGCGCCAGGACTGGCGGCGGGGGTCAGCCTCGGATGCGGGCAAGGGCTTCCTCCACGGAGACTTCCACCCGCTCACCGGTGGCGCGGCGCTTGAGTTCGACCACGCCATTGGCCGCACCGCGCGGGCCGACAATGGCCTGCCAGGGGAAGCCCATGAGGTCGGCATCGGCGAATTTGACGCCCGCACGCTCGGCGCGGTCATCATAGACGGCGTTGTCGCCGAGTGCGGTGTGGAGTTGCTCGCAGATGGCGTCGGTGCTGGCGTCGCCCTGTTTGAGGTTGAGGATGGCGGCGGCATAGGGGGCGACGGAATCGGGCCAGATGATGCCGGCCTCATCGTGATTGGCCTCGATCAGCGCGCCCACGAGGCGGGAGACGCCGATGCCATAGCTGCCCATTTCGGGGATGACCGGCTTGCCATCCTGGCCGGGGACGGAGAGGCCCATGGCGGCGCTGTATTTGGTGCCGAAATAGAAAATATGGCCGACCTCGATGCCGCGGCCCTCGCGCCTGCGCTCGGCGGGCAGGGCCTCGAAGGCGGCGGCGTCGTGCATTTCATCGGTGGCGGCGTACATGGCGGTGACTTGGTCGAAGCCGGATTTGAGGGCGGGGATATCGTCGTAATCGGTGACGGTGCCGGCCCAGTCGGAGGCTTCGAAGGCGCTGTCGAAGAACACCGCACTTTCGCCGGTTTCGGCCAGGACGATGAATTCATGGGAGAGATTGCCGCCGATGGGGCCGGTATCGGCGCGCATGGGCACGGCTTTGAGGCCGAGGCGCTGGAAGGTGCGCAGATAGGCAAAGAACATCTGCCGGTAGGCGTGCTGGGCGGCCTCAGCGGTGATGTCGAAGGAATAGGCGTCCTTCATCAGGAATTCACGGCCGCGCATGACGCCAAAGCGCGGGCGCACCTCGTCGCGGAATTTCCACTGGATGTGGTAGAGGTTGCGGGGGAGGTCGCGATAGCTTTTGGCGTAGCTGCGGAAGATGTCGGTGATCATTTCCTCATTGGTCGGGCCATAGAGCATTTCGCGGTCATGGCGGTCGATGAGGCGGAGCATTTCCTTGCCATAGCCGTCATAGCGGCCGGATTGGCGCCAGAGTTCGGCGGATTGGATGGTGGGCATCAGCACTTCCTGCGCCCCTGCCCTGTCCTGCTCCTCGCGCACGATCTGGCTGACGCGCTGGAGCACGCGCCAGCCCAGTGGCAGCCAGGCGTAGATGCCCGCGGAGGTTTGCCGCACCAGGCCGGCGCGGAGCATGAGGCGATGCGAGACGATGGTCGCCTCGGCCGGGGTTTCCTTGAGTGTGGGCAGGAAGGCGCGGGAGAGGCGCAAGGCTGTGGTCCTCGAAGATGGTGTGGTCTGGTGTAGCCTAATGGGGCGCTGAACAGAACCTCCCTGACGCTGATTTAATTCCTTGGTGATGGGTGGGGCGTTAGGCTTTATTGACTGGTGTGGTGTGGGGAGGATTGCGGCGCCATGGCATGGTGGTGATGGGCTGATCGGGCCGATGACGGCGCTCCGTTTCGGTATCGGAGCAATATAACTGCAGTGCAGCATCGATTTTAGCAAGATTCCTGCCTGAATCGCCGCTTTTGGCTGCAGAAATTGCTTTCCTATGCCGATGGACTGGGCTAAAGAAGGGACTGCGCGTGTCATCGCGCAGCCCAAGTTTAGGGAGGAAACGCCAGTCACACGGCAGAAAGAGGACCAACCCTCTCTCTGCGATGAGTTTGGCGATAATGGCCGGGGCGCTCAACGCCTAACGGTCGCAACAAAGGCGAAAAAACGGGCGGAAAGTCCGAGCCTGCCTATAAGAAAAGCGGATCATGCCGGGAATGGTTTGATCCGCTTATTTTTTGTGCAGCTTTCTGGGCGGCTGCGCCGCCGCTCCCCCTGCATCGTTGGAAATATCAGAGTCAGCGCGTGGGCATCGCCAGCCAGCCATCGCGGAAACTCGCCCATTCCTGGTTGCTGAGCCAATACACCACCAGCCAAAGCAGCGTGGCCAGCAACGTGGTGCCGGCCAGCTTGTGCCAGAGTGAAAACCCCACCGGCGCGCCGCGCCAGCCGCCGGTGGTTTCCGCCCCGCTGGCATCGGGGCGGATGCCGATGGGCAGGATGCAAAACAGCGCCGTCCACCAGATCAAAAAATAGACAACAATGCCCGAGACCAGACCCATCTCTCACACCCGCATCAGATGGACTTCGACATTGGGCCGCTTCTTCAGGCGGCGGCCCACCGATTTGCGCAGCGCGGCGCGGGCCGCCTCACGCAGCGCATCATCCTCGCGCTTGAGCGAATTGGGCAATTCCATCACCACCCGGGCGAGTTCTATGGCCAATTGCGCTGGCTCCTCGCCATCGGCGTCGAAAAGCCCCGGCGCGGCCACTTGCGGCTTGCCCAGCACCTTGCCGGCCTTGTCCACCGCAAGGCTCGCCACCACCACGCCGTTGAACAGCATGCGCTTGCGCGCGCCCAGCACGCCGCCTTCGAGCGGCAGCAGGCGCGGGCCGTCAATGGCGAGGCGGCCTACGACGGCACTTTCCACCACATCGGCGCGGCCGGGGGCGAGGCGGAGGATATCGCCATCCTCGATCAGAATGGCGTCCGCACCGCAATCCTCGGCGAGGCCGGCATGTTCGGAGAGGTGGCGCCATTCGCCATGCACCGGCACGCAGTATTTCGGCTTCACCAGGCTGTAGAGGCGCTTGAGTTCATCGCGCGCCGGGTGGCCGGAGACATGCACCTTCTCATCATCGGCGGTGATGATGGTGACGCCGGCACGGCCCAACTCGTCCTGCATGCGCAGCACCGCGCGCTCATTGCCCGGGATCATGCGGGCGGAGAAAATGACCGTATCGCCCTCACCCAGCGAGATATTGGGGTGGTTATCGGCGGCGATTTTGGCGAGCGCGCTGCGCTCCTCGCCCTGGCTGCCGGTGCACAGGATGAGCAGCTCGTCATCGGCCTGGTATTGCGCCTCATCCTCATTGAGGAAATCGGGCACGCCTTTGAGATAGCCGCATTCACGCGCCGAGGTGACCGAATTGCGCAGGCTGCGGCCGAACAGCGCCACTTTGCGGCCGGCGGCCTTGGCGGCCAGCGCCACGCTCTCCAGCCGGGCGATATTGGTGGCGAAGCAGGTGACGGCGATGCGGCCCTTGATGCCGGCGATGAGCGGCAGGAAGGCTTCACGCACTGTGGCTTCGGAGCCGGCACGGCCATCGACCATGGCATTGGTGCTGTCGCAGACCATGGCCAGCACGCCCTCTTCGCCGATGCGGGCGAAGCCGGCCTCATCGGTTGGCGGGCCGACCAGGGGGTTGGGGTCCAGTTTCCAGTCGCCGGTGTGAACGACGATGCCGTGGCGGGTGCGCAGCACCAGGGCCTGGGCCTCGACGATGGAGTGGCTGACGGCGAGGAACTGGCACTCGAAGGGGGCGAGGGAGAAGGAGCCGCCGGGCTTGACCACGTGCAGCGGCACCTCCTGCGCCAGGCCATGCTCGCCCAATTTGCGCCGCAGCACATTGATGACGAAGGGGGTGCCGTAGATGGGGCATTTCAGCTTGCGCCACAGATGGGCAACGGCGCCGATATGGTCCTCATGCGCATGGGTGATGATCATGCCGACCAGCTTCTCGCGCCGCTCGGCCAACCAGACGGGGTCGGGCACCATCACATCGACTTCGGGCATCTCGGCCCCGCCAAAGCCAATGCCGCAATCCACCGCGAGCAATGTGCCGTCACAGCGATAGACGTTGAAATTCATCCCTATCTCGCCGGTACCGCCCAGCGGGATGAAGGCCAAATCATTATTATTCAGTTCGGTCATACTCTTCCTATTGCCGCCCGGGGCGGCGTTGCAGTCATCGCGATGTCGGCGCGCAGGGATGCGGCGCAATTCAGAGGGTTATATGGGCCGGTTTGGCGAAATTGCGAAGGAAAACCTTCACACGGGGTTATTCCAACTCGGCGCGGATGCGGCTCGGCAGCGAGGGTGCGGGGTTGCGCGTGCAGAGCAGGCGCAGGCCTTCGAGCGTGATGTCCTGATCGATGCGCTCGATCACCTGGGTGCCTTCAGCGAAAAGTGGCGCGAGGCCGCCGGTGGCGACGAGTTTGAGCGGCGCGCCATATTCGGCGCGTACCCGGGCGACAATGCCCTCGATCAGCCCGACATAGCCCCAATAAATGCCCGATTGCATGGCGGCGACGGTGTTGCGGCCAATGGCGGCCTGGGGGCGGCCAATGCCGATGCGCGGCAGGCGGGCGGCGGCCTGGTGCAGCGCCTCGATGGAGAGGTTGATGCCAGGCGCGATGACCCCGCCCAGATAGGCGCCATCGGCATCGACCACATCAAAGGTGGTGGCGGTGCCGAAATCGACGACGATCAGCGGGCCCTTATAGAGGGTATGGGCGGCCAGCGCATTGAGCAGGCGGTCCGCCCCCACATCATTGGGGGTATCGACGCGGATGGCGAAACCCCAATCCAGCGCGGCGCGGGCGACGAGGGGCTCGGTGCTGAACCAGTCGCGGCAGAGGCGGCGAAGATTGTACAGGGCGGCGGGCACCACGGTGCCGATGACGCAGCGCGTGATCTGAATCGGCCTCAGGCCGGACATTTGCATGAGCGTGAGCAGCCAGACGGCGTATTCATCCGAGGTGCGGGCGGCATTGGTCATGATGCGCCAGCGGCCGCGCCATTGATGGCCGTCATGCACCGCGAAGACCACATTAGTATTGCCCGCGTCAATCGCCAGCAGCATCAGACCACTTCCCCGGCATGAAATTCCAAGACCCGCCCCTCTATCGCCAGCAGCAGGCTGCCGCTGGGCGAAAGCCCCTCATAGCGCCCGTTGTGCCGGCTTGCACCCTGCTGGAGGGAAAGTGCCGCGCCCAAGGGCGGGCCGGCGGCCATCCAGGCGGCGCGGATGGGGGCGAAGCCGGCGCTGGCATGGGTTTCGGCTCGGACAGCGAGGGCGGCGAGCAGGCGGGCGGCGAATTCTTCCGGCGGTTCTGCACCGAGGGCTGCGGTGGCGCGGCCGGGGAGTTCGGGCGCATGGGCGAGGTTGACGCCTATGCCCAGGGTGAGCCAGTCGATCATGCCATCGGCGGTGGCAGCACTTTGGGTGAGGATGCCGCCGGCCTTGGCGTCACCCAGCATCAGGTCATTGGGCCATTTGAGGCGTGTGGCGGCGCCGGCGGCATCATGCAGGGCGACGGCGGCGAGCAGCGCCCATTGCGGTGCGGCGCGCGCCGGGGCGGCGGGGCGCAGCAGCACCGAGAGGTGGAGATTGCCGGGCGGGGATTGCCAGGCCCGGCCCTGGGTGCCGCGGCCGGCGGTTTGCTGGCGAGCGAGGATGGCGAGGCCGGCTGGCGCAGCCTCCTCCGCCGCCCGCGCCGCCATGAGGGTGGCGGTGCTGGGCAGGCTATCGAAAACCTCGAGGCGGAACTTCAACCCAGGATGGACGCCACGGCATGGCGTGCCGCCGCGAGCGGCGGTGCGGGGAAGAGGAAAAAGAAGGTGGTGAAGAGGCCAGTGCCGGCCAGCACCACCGAAAGCCCGACGGGGCGCGCATCGAAGCCGGGCAAGGCCGGGTCGAAATACATCACCTTAATGATGCGCAGATAGTAATAGGCCGAGACCACCGAGGAGAGCACGCCGATCAGGGCGAGAACCCAAAAACCCTTCTCGATGGCGGGCAGCAGCACATAGAGCTTGCTGAAGAAGCCGGCCAAGGGCGGCACGCCGGCCATGGAGAACATGAAGACGGCCATGGCCAGCGCCATGGCAGGGTCGGTGCGGCCGAGGCCGGCAAGGTCATCCACACCCTCCACCGCCTGGCCGTCGCGGCGCATGGAGATGAGCACGGCGAAGGCGCCCATATTCATGAAGAGGTAAATGGCCATGTAGAGCAGCACGCCACGCAGCCCGCTCTCACCGCCCACGGCCAGGCCCATCAGGGCGAAGCCGATATGGCCGATGGAGGAATAGGCCATGAGGCGCTTGATGTTGCGCTGACCGATGGCGGCGAGCGCGCCCAGCACCATCGACCCCAGCGAGGCCAGCACGATGACCTGCTGCCATTGCGCCACCGTCTCGCCAAAGGGCCCGGCCAGGACGCGCACGAGGAGGGCCACGGCGGCGATTTTGGGGGCGGAGGCGAAGAAGGCGGTGACCGGGGTGGGCGCGCCCTCATAGACATCGGGCGTCCACATATGGAAGGGCACGGCGGAGATCTTGAAGGAGAGGGCGGCGATGATGAAGACAATGCCCACCACCACCCCGGCCGAGACGCCCTGCTGGGCCGAGAGCGCATCGGCCAGACGGTCAAAATTCGTGGTGCCGGCAAAGCCATAGACCAGGGATGCGCCATAAAGCAGCAGGCCAGAGGCCAGGGCGCCCAAGACGAAGTATTTCAGCCCGGCCTCGGCGGCGCGGGAATTGTCACGGTCGATGGCGGCGATGACGTAGAGCGGCAGGCTGAGCAATTCTAGGCCCATATAGAGCGACATGAGGTCATTGGCCGAGATCATCACCATCATGCCGACGGTGGCGAAGAGCAGCAGCACGGGGAATTCGAAGCGCGAGAGGCCTTGCTTTTCGAAGAAATCCATCGACAGCACGAGGCCCATGGCGGCGCCGAGCAGGCAGAGCACCTTCATGAAGGAGGAGAAGCTGTCGGCGATGTATTGGCCGCCGAAGGCTGTGCCTTCCTTTTGCACCAGCACCAGGGCGGCGGCGAGGAGCAGCGCGCCGAGGGTGGCGATGGAGACGGCGAAACTGGTATCGCGCTTGGGCAATACGCCACCGACCAGGATGGCGAGGCCGCATAGGGCGAGGGTGATTTCCGGCAGGGCCAGGGTCCAGTTCATGGGGCTATTCCTGCAAGGCGCGCCACGCCGAGCGCGGCCTGATGCTGTGTCACGATTTGCGCCACGGAGGCGGTGAAGAACTGGGTGAAGGAGGAGGGGTAGAGCCCCATCCACAAGGTGAGGGCGATGAGGGGGGCGAAGATGGCGTGCTCACGCGGCGAAAGATCCGCCAGGCCGCGCAGGCTCTCGCGGGTGATCTGGCCGAAGGCGACCCGGCGATAGAGCAGCAGCATATAGGCCGCACCGAGGATCATGCCGGTGGCAGCCCCCAGCGCCACCCAGGGGGAGACGGCGAAAGCGCCCATGATGACCAGGAACTCGCCGGGGAAACCCGCGGTGCCGGGCAGCGCCACCGAGGCCATGGTGAAAAGCATGAAGACCAGCGCATAGGCGGGGATGATTTTGGCCACACCGCCATAGCGGGCGATTTCGCGGGTATGCTCACGGTCATAGAGCACGCCGACGCAAAGGAAGAGCGCGCCGGAGACCACGCCATGGCTGAGCATCTGGAACAACGCGCCCTCAATGCCCTGCACATTGGCGGTGAAGATGCCGATGGTGACGATGCCCATATGGGCGACCGAGGAATAGGCGATGAGCTTTTTCATGTCGGTCTGCGCGAGTGCGACGAGCGAGGTGTAGATCACGGCGATGACCGAGAGGGCGAAGATGAAGGGGGCGAATTGCGCGCTGGCCTCTGGCAGCATGGGCAGCGAGAAGCGCAGGAAGCCATAGCCGCCCATTTTGAGCAGCACGCCGGCGAGGATGACGGAGCCCGCGGTGGGGGCCTCGACATGCGCGTCGGGCAGCCAGGTGTGGACGGGCCACATCGGCACCTTCACCGCGAAGGAGGCGAAGAAGGCGAAGAAGATCCAGGGCTGCCAGGCGGAGGCGATGCGCTTGGTGAGCAATTCGGGGATATCGGTGGTGCCGGCGGAATGCCACAGCGCGATGATGGCGAGCAGCATCAGCACCGAGCCGGCGAAGGTGTAGAGGAAGAATTTATAGGCGGCATAAACCCGCCGCGCGCCGCCCCAGACGCCGATGATGAGGAACATCGGGATCAGCACGCCCTCGAAGAAAATGTAGAACAGCATGAAGTCGAGGCTGACGAACATGCCGATCATCATGGTTTCGAGCACCAGGAAGGCGATCATGTATTCGCGCACGCGCGATTGCACGCTCTCCCAGCTGGCCAGGATGCAGATGGGCGTGAGCAGGGTGGAGAGCAGCACGAAGAGCACCGAGATGCCATCCACGCCCAGATGATAGCCAATGCCGAAATCGGGCAGCCAGGCGCGGCTTTCCTGGAATTGGAAGCCGGCGATGGAGGTGTCGAACTGGAACCACAGGACGAGCGAGAGGGCGAAGACGATCAGCGAGGTCCAAAGCGCCGTCCAGCGGGCATTGGCGGCGATTGTTTCATCATCGCCGCGCACCATCATGATGATGAAGGCGCCCACCAGCGGCAGGAAGGTGAGCAGGGAGAGCAGCGGGTAACCAGCGGCATTCATGGCTCAGCGCCCCAGCAGGAAGATGGTGATGAAGGCGACGAGGCCGATGATCATGGCGAAGGCGTAGCTTGCCACCCTGCCCGTCTGGAGTTGCACGGTGCCGCGCGCCGCACCGGCGGCGAGGCTGGCCGCGCCATTGGGCATGCCGTCGATATATTTGGTGTCGCCGGTCTTCCAGAGGAAATTCGCCAGGCGCAGGGCGGGCTGGACGAAGATGCGGTCATAAAGCTCATCAAAATACCATTTGTTGAGCAGGAAGCGGTAGAGGCCCGGCGCGGCGGCTGCGAGGCGGGCGGGGATGTTCGGGAAGACCATGTAGAGCAGGAAGGCGAGGCCGATGCCGGAGAAGGCGACGGCCTTGGCGACCAGGGGCACCCATTCGGGGGCGTGGTGCAGCGCCTCCATCATGTGCTTTTCGGGGCTGTTGAAGATGGAAGCGCCCCAGAAAGCATGCGCGTGATCGCCGATGAAATAGGGCGCGAAGACTGCGCCGGTGGTGATGGCGCCAATGCTGAGCACCAGCAGCGGCACGAGCATGACCCAGGGGCTCTCATGCACATGTTCCATGGTGTGATGGTCTGCCCGGGGCTTGCCATGGAAGGTGAGGATGATGAGGCGCCAGGAATAGAAGGCGGTGAGGAAGGCGGCGAGCGCGCCGCAGATGAAGGCATAGACGCCCACGGTTGAATGCGCGGCCATGGCACCTTCCAGGATGGCGTCCTTGGAGTAGTAGCCAGCGAAGAGGGGGATGCCGGCGAGGGCGAGGGAGCCTATCCACATCACCGCATAGGTGATGGGGATTTTCTTCCAGATGCCGCCCATCTTGCGGATATCCTGCTCATCCGACATCGCATGGATGACCGAGCCGGCACCGAGGAAGAGCAGCGCCTTGAAGAAGGCATGGGTGAAGAGGTGGAACACCGCCGCCTGATACAGCCCCACGCCAGCGGCGAAGAACATGTAACCAAGCTGCGAGCAGGTGGAATAGGCGATGATGCGCTTGATATCGTTCTGCACGCAACCAATGGTGGCGGCGAAGAGGGCGGTGGAGGCGCCGACCACGGTGACGATGGCGAGTGCGATGGGGGCGAATTCCATCACCGGCGACATGCGCGCCATGAGGAAGACGCCAGCGGTGACCATGGTGGCGGCGTGGATGAGGGCGGAGACCGGGGTGGGGCCTTCCATCGCATCCGGCAGCCAGGTGTGCAGGCCGAGCTGAGCGGATTTGCCGCAGGCGCCTAGGAAGAGCAGCACGCCGATCACTTCAAGCGCGGGCAGGCCCATGAATTGCGCCTGGGCCTGGGCCGGGGCGGCGGCGAAGATCGTCGAGAATTCGACCGAGCCGAAAGTGGCGAAGGTGAGCGCCATGCCCAGCATGAAGAACACATCGCCCACGCGGTTGACGATAAAGGCCTTCATGGCCGCGGCGCAGGCGCTTTGCTTCTCATACCAATAGCCGATGAGCAGGTAGCTCGCGAGGCCCACACCCTCCCAGCCGAAGAAGAGCTGGACGAGGTTATCGGCGGTGACCAGCATCAGCATCATGAAGGTGAAGAGGCTGAGATAGGCGAAGAAGCGCGGGCGCGTCGCGTCATGGCTCATATAGCCGACGGAGTAGATATGGATGAGGGTGGAGATGAAGGTCACCATCGCCACCATGATCGCCGAGAGCGTGTCGTAGCGCAGCGCCCAGGCGAATTCGAGGTCACCAATATCGAGCCAGGTGACGATTTGCACGGTGCTGGGCTGGGCGAGGAAGGCCACCTGCCAGAAGGAGAGCGCGCCGCAGAGCGCGGCCAGGGCCATGCACAGCACGGTCACCCATTGGGATGCGCGGTCACCGATCCAGCGGCCGAAGAAGCCGGCGATGGTCGCGCCCAGCAGGGGGAAGAAAACGGCTCCGACTAGCACCGGCTCAGCCTTTCAGCGCCGAGATATCCTCGACCTCGATGGTTCCGCGGTTGCGGAAATAGATGACGACCATGGCCAGACCAATCGCCGCTTCCGCGGCCGCCACGGTGAGGATGAAGAGGGCGAAGACCTGGCCGGCCAGGTCATCAAGGGCGGCGGAGAAGCCGACGAGGTTGATGTTCACCGCCAGCAGGATGAGTTCGATGCTCATCAGAATGACGATGACGTTCTTGCGGTTCATGAAGATGCCGAAAATGCCCAGCACGAAGAGGATGGCACCCAGCGTGAGGTAATGGGCGAGGCCGATGTTGAGCATCAGTGGTGGCCTCCATGTTCGCTATGTTTGGGCGCTTCCGGCGGCGGCGGCGGCGGTAATTGGCGGCGCAGAACCTCGTCCATCCGCACGCCTTGGCGCAGGGGCACATCCAGGCTCTCGACGGCACCGAGGCGGGCGAGTTGCGCCTCCACGCTCTGGCGGCGGGTGTTGGTGCTGCTGCGCAGCGTCAGCACGATGGCGCCGATCATGGCAACGAGCAGGATGAGGCCGGAGATTTGGAAGAGGTAGATGTAATCAGTGTAGAGGATGCGCCCTATCGCCTTGGTATTGGTGATATTGGCTGGGGTTGCGGCCAGGCGAAGCTCCTGCGCGTCGGTGCTGAATTGCCAGGTGCCGAGGACCAATAGGAGTTCCAGGAAGAGGATGCCGCCGACGACCGCGCCGATCGGGGCGTAGCGCTGCACGCCGGCGCGCATCTTCACGAAATCAATGTCGAGCATCATCACGACAAAGAGGAAGAGCACGGCGACGGCGCCGACATAGACGATGACCAGGATCATCGCCAGGAATTCGGCGCCGGCCAGCAGGAAGAGGCCCGAGGCGTTGAAGAAACAGGCGATGAGCGCCAGCACCGAATGCACGGGATTGCGCGATGTCACCACCATCACCGCGCAGGCGACGAGGATGAAGGCGAAGAGATAGAAGGTCAGTGCGATCATCGGTAGGGTGCGTCCAGCTCAAGGCGCTTGGCCAGGATGGGCTCCCAGCGGTCACCATTGGCGAGGAGGCGATCCTTGTCGTACATCAGCTCCTCACGCGTTTCGGTGGCGAATTCGAGGTTTGGGCCTTCGACGATGGCATCCACCGGGCAGGCTTCCTCGCATAGGCCGCAATAGATGCATTTGGTCATGTCGATGTCGTAGCGCGTGGTGCGGCGGGAGCCATCTTCGCGCGGTTCGGCCTCGATGGTGATGGCCTGGGCGGGGCAGACCGCCTCACACAGCTTGCAGGCGATGCAGCGCTCTTCGCCATTGGCGTAGCGGCGCAGCGCGTGTTCGCCCTTGAAGCGCGGCGAGATGGGCGCTTTTTCATAGGGGTAATTGATGGTCGCCTTGGGGCGGAACATCTCGCGGAAGGTTGAGGCCATGCCGGAGAGGATTTCCACCAGCAGGAAGGAGCGGGCGAGCCGGTCGAGGGTCATCATGCGGGCAGCCACCCTGTGAGTTTGAGCGTGAAGGCGGTGAGCACCAGCCAGAACAGCGTGAAGGGCAGAAAGATCTTCCAGCCCAGCCGCATCAACTGGTCATAGCGGTAGCGGGGGAAGGTGGCGCGCACCCAGATGAAGCAGAACAGGATGGCCGCGACCTTCAGCGCGAACCAGGCCGGGCCCGGCAGCCAGTTGAAGGGGGCGATGTCCAGCGGCGGATACCACCCACCCAGGAAGAGGATGGTGGTCAGCGCGGACATGAGGATCATGTTGGCGTATTCGCCCAGGAAAAATAGGGCGAAGGACATGGAGGAGTATTCGACGAAGAAGCCGGCGACCAATTCGCTCTCACCCTCGGGCAGGTCGAAGGGGGCGCGGTTGGTTTCGGCCAGGGCGGAGATGAAGAAGATGACGAACATCGGGAAGAGCGGGATGGCGAACCAGAGGTTTTCCTGCGCCCGGACGATGTCGGTGAGGTTGAGGCTGCCCACGCAGAGCAGCACGGTGACGATGACGAAGCCGATGGAGACTTCATAGCTCACCATCTGTGCCGCCGAGCGCAGCGCGCCGAGGAAGGCGTATTTCGAATTCGACGCCCAGCCGGCGATGATGATGCCATAGACGCCGAGCGAACTCACCGCGAAGAGGTAGAGGATGCCGACATTGATATCGGCAATCGCCCAGCCATCATTCACCGGGATCACCGCCCAGGCGATCATCGCCAGCAGGAAGGTGAGCATCGGCGCCGAGAGGAAGAGGTATCGGCTGGCACCGGCCGGCACGATGGTCTCTTTCATCAGCATTTTGATGGCATCGGCAAAGGGCTGCAGCATGCCGAAGGGGCCGACCATATTGGGCCCCTTGCGCATTTGCATCAGGGCCAGAACTTTGCGTTCGGCCCAGGTGAGGTAGGCCACGGCGATAAGCACCGGCACCAGCAGTGCCAGGGTCTGCGCCACTGTCAGGGCGAGGTGGCCCAGATTGGTGTCGAGGAAGGCGTCCATCTTATTCGGCCGCCAGGGCTGGGGTGGCGGCGCTGCGGGCGCATTCCGCCATGGTGTCGCTGGCGCGGGTGATGGGGTCCACCTGCCAGTAATTGCCGGGGGCGGCGGTGAAAGCTTCGCCGCTCAGGGGGGCCGGCGGCGGTGCCTCCAGCGCTGCCTCGGGCACGATGCCGGCGAAGAGCGGGTGTTTTCCGCGCAGGGCTTCGATTGTATCGAACGGCAAGGGCTTGCCGAGGATGGCGGAGGCGGCGCGGATGATTTTCCAATCCTCACGCGCCTCGCCGGGAGGCAGCACCGCGGCCCAGCCGCGCTGCATCCGGCCCTCGGTGTTGAGCCAGGTGGCGTCCTTCTCGGTATAGGCGGCGCCGGGGAGGATGATATCGGCGCGGGCGGCGGCGGCATCGCCGTGATGGCCCTGATAGATGACGAAGGTGTTTTGGCCGATGCGCGCGGGGTCGAAGCCATCGGCACCGAGCAGCCAGAGCGCGTCCACGCCGCCGCCCATCATGGCGGCGAGGTTGAGGCCGCGGGGGCCGGGCAGGAAGCCGAGTTCCAGCGCCGCCACCTGGCCGCCGAAGCTGTGCAGGAGGTTGAAGCCATTCCATTCCGGCGTGGGGTTGGCCAGCGCCCAGGCATGGGCGAGCAGGGCCGCGCCATCGGGGCGGGCGAGTGCGGCGCGGCCGAGGATGACCATGGGGCGTTCGGCGCCGGTGAGGAAATCCGTGTCGAGGCCGACCTGGGTGGCGGCGTAGGTCAGGTCAGTCGCGGGGCCGACATAGGCGACCTTGAGGCCGGCCAGGGTGGCCTTGCGGATGCGGGCATTGATGACCGGGGCTTCGAGGCGGGGGTTGCTGCCGATGATGAGCAGCCTATCCGCCGCCTCGATGCCGGCGATGGCGGTGTTGAAGAGGTGATGGGCGCGGTGCTCGCCGGTGATGGCCTCGCCCTGCTGGCGGCAATCGAGGTTTTCCGAGCCGAGCGCGGTCATCAGGGATTTGAGGGCGAAGATCGCCTCGGCATCCACCGTGTCGCCGACCACGGCACCGATGCGGCCGCCGGGGATGGTTTTCAAGCGGGTGGCGATTTCGGAAAACGCCTCGGGCCAAGTCGCGGCGACGAGTTTGCCGTTGCGGCGAATCCAGGGGCGGTCCAACCGGCGGCGTTTGAGGCCATCGAAGGAGAAGCGGCCGCGATCGGCCAGCCATTCCTCATTGATGGCTTCATCCTGGCGGGGGAGGATGCGCAGCACTTCGCCGCCGCGGGTGTCGATGCGGATGGGGGTGCCGGTGGCATCCAGCACGTCGATGCTGTCGGTCTTTTGCAATTCCCAGGGGCGGGAGACGAAGGCATAGGGCCGGGAGGTCAGCGCGCCGACGGGGCAGATGTCGATCAGGTTGCCGGAGAGTTCGGAGCTGAGCGCCTTTTCGACATAGGTGCCGACTTCCATGGTCTCGCCGCGGCCGGTGGCGCCGAGTTCGGGCACGCCGGCTACTTCGGTGGCGAAGCGGATGCAGCGGGTGCATTGGATGCAGCGCGTCATCACCGTTTTGATGAGCGGGCCGATATTTTTGTCTTTGACCGAGCGCTTTTGCTCGTCGAAGCGGGAAGAATCCTTGCCATAGGCCACGGCCTGGTCCTGCAGGTCGCATTCGCCGCCCTGGTCGCAGATCGGGCAATCGAGCGGGTGGTTGATGAGCAGGAATTCCATCACGCCGCGGCGGGCGTTGCGGACCATGGCGGTGTCGGTGAAGATTTTCATCCCCTCCATCACCGGATAGGCGCAGGAGGCCACCGGCTTGGGGGCTTTTTCGACCTCGACGAGGCACATGCGGCAATTGCCGGCGACCGAGAGGCGCTCATGGTAGCAGAAGCGCGGGATTTCCTTTCCCGCAGCCTCGCAGGCCTGGAGCACGGAGGCGCCATTGGGGATTTCGACTTCGATGCCGTCGACGGTGACCTTGGCCATCAGTAGTGCTCCTCCAAGCGGACTTGTGCTGACTGGTCAATGCCAACACCAACCCTAGCAACAATTTTAGACATCCCAATCATCACCCAACAACGCTCTCAACCTTGCGCCTGAACGCGCATGGAAGAATATGTAACGTCGCTTTTTTGTGATCACTCTTTCCTCGAATATAGTCAGAACTCAAAAAACGCTTATGCCGCTTCAATTGCTCCAAAATTGTCACGTCCCAATCATCAGATTTTTTAATTTCTCCAACTTCGACACACGCCCAGAGCATATACGAAACATACCATTCATATTTTTCGAAATTTTCTCGGCTACCATCAAGCGTCAGTTTAGAGAAATCAAATTCTCCTGTATCGGCCATCAACGATAACTCTGGATGATCCATTGAGTAGCGCTCGTAGTCTCTCCAGGTCGCGACCGAAAGTGCTTCCTTATGATTAATCTTGAAATCAGTAATTTGATAAGCAACGAACATAACGGATGCCACGGCCAAGCACGCTGAGATAATAGTCGCGTAATCGGCAACGCGCTCGAGTTCCATCTCTCACTCCGCCGCCATCGCGGTGTGGGCGGCCTTATAGGCCGCGATTCGCTCTTCCATCAGCGGCCTGAAATGCCTGATGAGGCCTTGCACCGGCCAGACGCCGCCATCGGCCAGGGCGCAGATGGTGTGGCCCTCGATTTGGCGGGTCACCTGTTCCAGCACGTCGATTTCGGCGATTTCGGCGCGGCCTTCGACCATGCGCAGCATTACCCGGTTCACCCAGCCCATGCCCTCGCGGCAGGGGGTGCATTGGCCGCAGCTTTCATGCTTGTAGAAGGCGGAGAGGCGCTGGATGGCTTTGATCAAATCGGTTGATTTGTCCATCACGATGACGCCCGCCGTGCCCAGGCCGGTTTTGTGTTCGCGCAGGGCGTCGAAATCCATCAGCACATCGTCGCAGACGCTTTTCGGGATCATCGGCGTGGAGGAGCCGCCGGGGATGACGGCCAGCAGATTATCCCAGCCGCCGCGCACGCCGCCGGCATGGCGGTCGATCAATTCGCGCAGCGGCATGCTCATTTCTTCTTCCACGTTGCAGGGCTTGTTCACATGGCCTTGCAGGCAGAAGATTTTGGTGCCGGAGTTTTTGGCGCGGCCGAAGCCGGCGAACCAGGAGGCACCGCGACGGAGGATGGTGGGCGCGACGGCGATGGTTTCGACGTTGTTCACCGTGGTGGGGCAGCCATAAAGGCCGACAGCGGCGGGGAATGGCGGTTTCATCCGCGGCATACCCTTCTTGCCTTCCAGGCTTTCGATCAGGGCGGTTTCCTCGCCGCAGATATAGGCGCCGGCGCCGCGATGCAGATAAAGCTCGTAATCATAGCCCGAGCCGGCGGCATTTTTGCCGAGCAGGCCGGCATCATAGGCCTCATCGATGGCCGCCTGGAGGATTTTGGCCTCATAGGCGTATTCGCCGCGGATATAGATATAGCCGGCGGAGGCGCCCATGGCGGAGCCGGCGATCAGGCAGCCTTCGATCAGCTTATGCGGATCATGGCGGATGATGTCGCGGTCCTTGCAGGTGCCGGGCTCGCTCTCATCGGCATTGACCACGAGGTAGCAGGGGCGGCCATCGGTCGCTTTGGGCATGAAGGACCATTTCATGCCGGTGGGGAAGCCGGCGCCGCCGCGGCCGCGCAGGCCGCTTTCCTTCATCTCATTGACGATCCAGTCGCGGCCCTTCTGGATGATGCCGGCCGTGCCGTCCCAATCGCCACGCATGCGGGCGGCAGCGAGGTTCCAGGGCTGGGTGCCGTAGAGATTGGTGAAAATCCGGTCCTTGTCAGACAATACCATGGCTCAGCCCTCCACCAGCACGATGGGACCACCTTCGGGCGCGCTGGTCTGGCGGCCGATGCTGCTGCCCGGGGCCGGCCGCTCGCCACGCTTCAGCGCCTCGATCAGCGCGACGGTGCGCTCGTAATTCAGATCCTCGTGGTAGTCTTCGTCGATGCAGAGCATCGGCGCATTGACGCAGGCGCCCATGCATTCGACTTCGCTGAGGGTGAAGAGGCCATCGGAGGAGCTATCGCCATAGCCCTTCAGCCCGCCTGCATCGCGGCAGGCGCGTAGCACCTGGTCCGAGCCGCGCAGCCAGCAGGGCGTGGTGCCGCAGACTTGGAGATGGTAGCGGCCCATCTTCTTGAGATTGAACATGAAATAGAAGCTGGCGACTTCATAGACGCGGATGGGCGCCATGCCGAGGCGGGCGGCCACCACATCCATGGCGATGCGCGGCACCCAGGCGCTGCCGGTCTGCCGGCCCATCTGGTATTGCACCTGATAGAGCAGCGGGATGACCGCGCTGGCCTGCTTGCCCTCGGGGTAGCGGGGGATGATTTTGGCGATCGCCGCCTCGGCCTCGGCGTCGAAGGCAAAACTCGTCGGTTCGTCGCTCACCGGTCAATCTCTCCGAACACGATATCCAGGCTGCCAATGATTGCCACCGCATCGGCCAGCATATGGCCTTTGGAGAGCACCTCCATGGCCTGCAGATGGGCATAGCCGGGGGCGCGGATCTTGCAGCGATAGGGTTTGTTGCCGCCATCGGCGACGAGATAGACGCCGAACTCGCCCTTGGGGGCTTCCACCACCGAATAGGTCGAGCCTTCGGGCACGTGATAGCCCTCGGTATAGAGCTTGAAGTGGTGGATGAGGGCTTCCATCGAGCGCTTCATGGCGCCGCGCTTGGGCGGCGTGATCTTATTGTCCAGCACCTTGACGGGACCGGGGCGCATTTGCGCCAGACATTGGGCGATGATGCGCAGCGATTGGCGCATTTCGGCGATGCGGACGAGGTAACGGTCATAGCAATCGCCATGGCGGCCGACGGGGATGTCGAATTCCATCCGGTCATAAACATCATAGGGCTGGCTGCGGCGCAGATCCCAAGCCAAGCCAGAGGCGCGCAGGCAGGGGCCGGAAAAACCCCATTCGATGGCCTGCTCGGCGGTCATGACGCCGATATCGACGGTGCGCTGCTTGAAGATCCGGTTATTGGTCAGCAGGCCTTCGAGCTTGTCGATGAAGGCGGGGAATTGCTCGCACCAGCCGGCGATGCGCGCCTCCATGCCGGCGGGCAGGTCTTTCGCCACGCCGCCGGGGCGGAAATAATTGGCGTGGTAATGCGAGCCGCTGACCTGCTCGTACATTTCCAGCAAATGCTCGCGCTGCTCGAAGCCCCAAAGGGCGGGGGTGATGGCACCGCAATCCAGCGCATAGGTGGTGACGTTGAGCAAATGGTTGAGAATGCGGGTGATTTCGGAGAAGAGCACGCGGATATATTGCGCGCGTTCGGGGATATCACCCTCGATGCCCAGCAGCCTTTCGGTTGCGATGGCGAAGGCGTGCTCCATGCACATGGGGCTGACGTAATCCAGCCGGTCGAAATAGGGCAGCGCCTGGAGATAGGTCTTGTATTCGATCAGTTTTTCGGTGCCGCGATGCAGCAGGCCGATATGCGGATCGGCGCGCTCCACGACCTCGCCCTTCATCTCGAGGATGAGGCGCAGCACGCCATGGGCGGCGGGGTGCTGGGGGCCGAAATTGACGGTGTGGCTATCGACCTGCACCGTGTTTGCGGTGAGGTTGGTGGTGGTGACGCTCATGGCTTGGGCCCCTCCACGCGGTTGAGATGGATTTTCTCGTCGCCCGGCAGGGTCGTCATCGCTTCCCAGGGGCTGAGGAAGTCAAAGCTGCGGAAATCCTGGGTGAGTTTGACCGGCTCATAGACCACCTGTTTGCGCTCCTCGTCGTAGCGCAGCTCGATATGGCCGCTGAGGGGGAAGTCCTTGCGCAGTGGATGGCCTTCGAAGCCGTAATCGGTCAGCAGGCGGCGCATGTCGGTCAGGCCCTCGAAGACCACGCCATACATGTCCCAGGTTTCGCGCTCGAACCAGGTGGCGGCGGGCCAGATGGCGGCGACGGAGGGCACGGGGGTGGTTTCGCTGGCGGGCACGATGACGCGCAGGCGCTGGTTCAGCGTCAGGCTGAGAAGGTTATAGACCACCTCGAAACGCTCGGAGCGTTCGGGCCAATCCACGCCGCAGATATCCATGCATTGGGCGAATTCGAGGCCGGGGGTGTCGCGCAGCGTCAGCATCAGGGCGAGCAGCCCCTCGCGGGGGGTGTGCAGCACAAGCTCGGCGCCGCCGCGCTGGGTGGTCAGGTGGGCCTCGGGGATGGCGGCGAGCAGCGCCGCTTGCAGCGCCTCAACCACGGAGGATGGTCCCGGTGCGGCGGATTTTCTTCTGCAACTGCATGATGCCATAGACCAGCGCCTCGGCGGTGGGCGGGCAGCCGGGGACGTAGATATCGACCGGCACGATGCGGTCACAGCCGCGCACCACGGCGTAGCTGTAATGGTAATAGCCACCACCATTGGCGCAACTGCCCATGGAGATGACCCAGCGCGGCTCGCTCATCTGGTCATAGACCTTGCGCAGCGCGGGGGCCATTTTGTTGGTCAGCGTGCCGGCCACGATCATCACATCCGACTGCCGGGGCGAGCCGCGGGGGATGATGCCGAAACGGTCGAGATCATAGCGCGCCATATAGGCGTGGATCATCGGCACGGCGCAGCAGGCGAGGCCGAAGGTCATCGGCCAGAGGCTGCCGGTGCGCGCCCAGTTCACCACCTTGTCGAGATTGGCGACGACGAAGCCCTTATCCTCGATTTCGCCGGTGATGCCGCCGATGACGGCATCCTGTTCGGGGCCGGGCGGAAGAGCCTGGCGGTTCCAAGCGAGATCGCTCATTGCCAATCGAGCGCCCCCTTGCGCCATTCATAGATGAAACCGACGGTGAGCACGCTCAGGAAGCCCATCATGGAGAGGAAGCCGAGCCAGCCGATTTCGCCCAGCGTCACCGCCCAGGGGAAGAGGAAGGCCACTTCGAGGTCGAAAATGATGAAGAGGATGGCCACGAGGTAGAAGCGCACATCGAAGCGCCGGCGCGTATCGTCGAACGGCTCGAAGCCGCATTCATAGGCGGAAAGCTTTTCCGGGTTTGGCTTCTGCCGGGCCACCAGCAAAGCGCCGCCCACCATGGCGAGCGCAATGCCCGCCGCAATCCCGATAAACACCAGGACCGGAAAATACTCACCGAGCAGGCTGGCATTCATGGCCTTGACCTCTCAACCGCTGTGCCTGGGGCATGGATACGCCGAACCATTCGCGTGCCACTGCCCCCCGCCTCAACACGAGGCGCTTGGCCGGTTGCCCGGTGCCCCTCGTTTCCTTGCCGCTGCCCACCCCGCGTGGTGCGGTGCAGCGAAGCCGGACAATACCGACATGACGCCGCTTCCGCCATAGGCAGGAAAAGCAAAAAACGCGAGATATTGCAGTGATGGGGAGGGGATTGCTGGCGCGAGTGACGGGGCTCGAACCCGCGACCTCCGGCGTGACAGGCCGGCGCTCTAACCAACTGAGCTACACCCGCAATCCAGGAGGCGGGGTATGATGGCTGAGGGGATTTGTGTCAAGCGCGGGTCGGGAAAAAACCAGCTGATGGCGCGGAAAAGGGAATGGGCGCTGACGGGATCGAACCGCCGACATCCTGCGTGTAAAGCAGGCGCTCTACCGGCTGAGCTAAGCGCCCCTGGGTGTGTTGTTAGCATGGCCTGCCGTAGCTTCCCAGCGGGGCATGGGCGGGCACAAAAAGGCGGGCACAAAAAAGGCCGGCCCTTGCCAGGCCGGCCTTTGCGGAGAAGTTGCGCTGCTTAGTTCACAGCGTCCTTGAGGGCCTTGCCGGCCTTGAAGCGCACAGTGGTGCTGGCGGGGATTTCGATATCTTCGCCGGTGCGCGGGTTGCGGCCCTTGCCGGCGGCGCGCTCGGTGGTGCTGAAAGTGCCAAAGCCGACCAGGCGAACCTCGCCACCCTTGGTCTTCAGCGCGTCTTCGATCGCGGTGAAGATAGCGTCGACCACTTCGCCGGCCTTGGCCTTCGAAATGTCGCCGGCATCAGCCACCACGGCCACCAGATCTTGTTTGTTCATAGCCAACCCCCTGGGGAACCAAGCGGGGCGGCCGATTCCGCCCGCGCAAACTGAACGGACACTAGTTGCAGGGGTTTTGGCGCGTCAACTCCGATGACCGGTTTATCCCCGGAAATCCGCCATTTTTGGCCTATTCTTCATGCCCGCGCCGAGTCGCGGGGGGCCGGGGCACCCGGCTATAGGGTGCCCCCAACTTCACCGCTGGCCTTAGTGCGGCCGTACCGCCACCGATTCGCCGGTGGGGGTGACAGCGGCCACCTCCTCGGGTTCCACCCATTCTATCGCAACAGGTGGGCGGACCAGGGCTTTGGCGATGACCTCATCGACATGCGAGACGGCGAAAATCTTCAGGCCCTTTTTCACATTGTCCGGGATCTCGGCGAGGTCCTTTTCATTGTCCTTGGGGATGAAGACGGTGTTGATGCCGGCGCGCAGGGCTGCGAGCAGTTTTTCCTTGAGACCGCCAATGGGCAGGACGCGGCCGCGCAGGGTGATCTCACCCGTCATCGCCACATCGCGGCGGATGGGGATGCCGGTGAGCACGGAGACGATGGAGGTGGCCATGGCGATGCCGGCCGATGGGCCATCCTTGGGCGTGGCACCTTCGGGGACATGGACGTGGATGTCGCGCTTTTCGAACAAGGTGGGCTTGATGCCGAAGGTGGTGGCGCGGCTGCGCACATAGCTGAGCGCGGCCGAGACGCTCTCCTTCATCACATCGCCCAATTGGCCGGTTGGCTTGATATTGCCCTTGCCGGGCACCACCACGCTTTCGATGGTGAGGATATCGCCGCCCACCTCAGTCCAGGCCAGGCCGGTGACGACGCCGACCATGTCCTCGCTCTCGGCCTCGCCGAAGCGGAATTTGGCCACACCGGCATATTTGGCCATGTTCTTCTTGGTGATCACGACCTTCTTGGTCTTCAGCGTCACGATCTCCTTGACCGCCTTGCGGGCGAGGCTGCCGATCTCACGCTCAAGGCTGCGCACGCCGGCCTCACGGGTGTAGGTGCGGACCAATTCGCGCAGCACATCATCGGCCACCGACCATTCGGTGGGCTTGAGGCCATTGGCCTCGCTCACCTTGGGCATGAGGTGGCGCTTGGCGATTTCCACCTTCTCATCCTCGGTATAGCCGGGGATGCGGATGATCTCCATGCGGTCGAGCAGCGGCTGGGGCATGCGCAGGCTATTGGCGGTGGTGACGAACATCACATCCGACAGGTCGTAATCGACCTCCAGGTAATGATCGGCGAAGGTGGCGTTCTGTTCGGGGTCGAGCACCTCGAGCAGCGCGCTCGAGGGGTCACCACGCCAATCGGCGCCCAGCTTGTCGATTTCATCGAGCAGGAAGAGCGGGTTGGAGGTTTTCGCCTTCTTCATGCCCTGGATGACCTTGCCGGGCATCGAGCCGATATAGGTGCGGCGATGGCCGCGCACTTCGGCCTCATCACGCACGCCGCCGAGCGACATGCGCACGAAGTTGCGGCCTGTGGCCTTGGCGATGCTCTTGCCGAGCGAGGTTTTGCCCACGCCAGGGGGCCCGACCAGGCAGAGGATGGGGCCGCGGATTTTCGGGCTGCGGCTTTGCACGGCGAGGTATTCGGTGATGCGCTCCTTCACCTTCTCCAGCCCGTAATGATCGGCATCGAGCACGGCTTCGGCGGCGACGACGTCATTCTTCACCTTGGATTTCTTCTTCCAGGGGATGGAGAGAATCCAGTCAAGATAATTGCGCACCACGGTGGCCTCGGCCGACATGGGCGACATGGAGCGCAGCTTTTTCAGCTCGGCCAGCGCCTTCTCGCGCGCTTCCTTGGAGAGCTTGGTCTCGCGGATCTTGGCTTCCAGCTCGGCGGCCTCGTCGCGGCCTTCCTCGCCCTCGCCCAGCTCCTTCTGGATCGCCTTCAACTGCTCGTTGAGGTAATATTCGCGTTGGGTCTTTTCCATTTGCCGCTTCACGCGGTTGCGGATTTTCTTCTCGACCTGGAGGACACCGATCTCGCCTTCCATGTGCTGGAAGACGTGCTCGAGCCGGGACGCGGTGCCGGTGATTTCCAGCAGCTCCTGCTTTTCGGGGATTTTGATCGAGAGGTGGCAGGCCACCGTGTCGGCAAGCTTGGCCGGGTCATCGATCTGGTTAACGGAGACCAGCACCTCGGGGGCGATTTTCTTGTTGAGCTTGATATAGCTCTCGAACTGGCTGACCACGGTGCGGGCCAGCGCCTCGGTCTCCTTGGGTTCGCCAGCCTCTTCGGGCAGCAGATCGGCCACGGCCTCAAAGTAATTTTCGGTTTCCTTGAAGCTGCCGATCTTGGCGCGGCGGCTGCCCTCGACCAGCACCTTCACCGTGCCATCGGGCAGCTTGAGCAGTTGCAGCACCGTGGAGACGGTGCCGATTTTGTAGAGATCATCGGCGCCGGGGTCGTCCTGCGCGGCGTTTTTCTGCGCGACGAGCAGGATTTGCTTGTCGTCACGCATCACCGCTTCCAGCGCGCGGACGGATTTATCCCGGCCGACAAAGAGCGGCACAATCATGTGCGGGAAAACCACGATATCGCGCAACGGCAGCACAAGAAGCAAATCGCCGCTTTTGAATTCCGTCATATGACCTCACAAAGGACAGTCGGCGCGGGCTTCGCCCAGAAGCGGCACGAGGCCAGGCGCCTTAGGGTTAGGGAATTGGGGACCCGCCCCCTCGCGAACAAGGGAGCGGGGCAGAAGGGAATGGGCAAAAGCCCCGGCTCACGCCGAGGCCTGCTCCTGGCTGCGTTCGCCATAGATGAAGAGCGGCTGGCCGCGGCCCTCGGCCACCTCACCATTGACCACCACCTCATCCACATCATCACGGCCTGGCAGGTCGAACATGGTGAGCAGCAGGATGCTTTCCATGATGGAGCGCAAACCGCGCGCGCCGGTCTTGCGCTGGATGGCGCGGTTGGCGACGGCCTTGAGCGCATCCTCGGTGAAGGTGAGTTTCGCACCTTCCATCTCGAAAAGGCGCTGATATTGCTTGATCAGCGCGTTTTTCGGCTTGGTGAGGATTTCGATGAGCGCCTTTTCGTCGAGATCCTCGAGGGTGGCGATGACCGGCAGGCGGCCGATGAATTCGGGGATCAGGCCGAATTTCAGCAGATCCTCAGGCTCGACCTCGCGCAGGACTGCGCCGGCGCGGCGGTCATCGGGGCTTTTGACATCGGCGCCGAAGCCAATGCCCGAGCCCTTGCCGCGCTGGCCGATGATGCGTTCGAGGCCGGCAAAGGCGCCGCCGACGATGAAGAGGATATTGGTCGTATCCACCTGCAGGAATTCCTGCTGCGGGTGCTTCCGGCCGCCCTGGGGCGGCACGGAGGCGACCGTGCCCTCCATGATCTTCAGCAGGGCCTGCTGCACACCTTCGCCGCTGACGTCGCGGGTGATGCTCGGATTGTCCGACTTGCGGGAGATTTTATCGACCTCGTCGATATAGACGATGCCGCGCTGCGCCCGTTCCACATTGTAATCGGCGGCTTGCAGCAGCTTGAGGATGATGTTTTCCACATCCTCACCGACATAGCCGGCCTCGGTCAGCGTGGTGGCGTCGGCCATGGTGAAGGGGACGTCGAGAATGCGGGCGAGGGTCTGGGCCAACAAGGTCTTGCCCGAGCCGGTGGGGCCGAGCAGCATGATGTTGGATTTGGCGATCTCGATCTCGTTGTTCTTCGCCTGGGCTGCCAGCCGCTTGTAATGGTTATGCACCGCGACGGCCAAAACCTTCTTGGCGTGCTCCTGGCCGATGACGTAATCATCCAGCACCTTGCAGATTTCACGCGGTGTGGGCACCCCATCGCGGCTCTTCACCAGCGTGGTCTTGTGCTCCTCACGAATGATATCCATGCAGAGTTCGACGCATTCATCACAGATGAACACGGTCGGCCCAGCGATTAGCTTGCGAACCTCATGCTGCGACTTGCCGCAGAAGGAACAATACAGCGTATTCTTGGAATCGCCGGAAGACTTGCTCATGCTCGCTCCTCGCCCGCCGGGCCCGCCGGGAGGGCGGGGGCGGGCGTCATGGAATTGTAGCCCCGGCGGGCGCCGGGGGGAAGATTTGTCTCGATTGGGAGGGGAGGCTGCGCCAAATCAGCTCTTCGCGGCATCCGCACCGCTGAGCGGGCGCTTATCCACCACATGGTCGATCAGGCCGAAATCGCGGGCTTCCTCGGCGGAGAGGTAGGTGTCGCGCTCCATTTTCTTTTCGATCTCCTCCACCGGCTGGCCGGTGTGGTTGGCGTAGATCTGGTTCAGCCGGGCGCGGGTCTTGAGGATTTCGCGGGCCTGAATTTCGATATCGGTGGCCTGGCCCTGAGCGCCGCCGGAGGGCTGGTGGATCATCACCTGGCTGTTCGGCAGAGCATAGCGCTTGCCCTTTTCACCGGCCATGAGCAGCAGCGAGCCGGCGGAGGCGGCCATGCCGACACAAACCGTCGAAACCGGCGAGCGAATATATTGCATGGTGTCATACATCGCGAGGCCCGCGGTTACCACGCCGCCGGGCGAGTTGATGTAGAAGGAAATATCCTTGTTCGGGTTCTCGCTCTCCAGGAAAAGCAATTGCGCGCAGATCAGCGACGCCACCTGATCGAAGATCGGTCCGGTCAGAAAGATGATCCGCTCCTTCAGCAGGCGCGAATAAATGTCATAGGCGCGTTCGCCACGGGCGCTCTGCTCCACGACCATGGGCACGAGGGAGTTGTTGTAGATTTCGACCGGATCGCGGCCCTGGATAATGGACATACTGCTTGGCATCCTCGTTCGTGGCCCCCGGTGGAGAGGGTGATTGGGCAGCCACGGGTTGGCGCGGGCCGCCGAATCACCGGCCTGCCCGCAGGGTAACCTCTAAGATGTGGGCAGAAGGTGAATGAAGGAAAGACCCCCCTGCCCCGCCTTCAGACCATGGCGGCCACCCGCTCGCCGAGAAGCTGGCGCGCGGCGGGCAAAGGGCGGTGCAAATGGCCGAAGGCATCGCGCTCGAGAAAATGCGAGGTCAGCCGCAGCCCGTCGCGCCATTGCGCCGGGCTGGCGGGGGCGTCATCGGTCATCAGGGCGGGCAGTGGCAGCAGGCGCTCGGCATAGGGGGCGCCGGCTGCGGCGCTGACCGCGCGGCCGGTGCGGGGCGAGACCCAGGCGAGATCCTCGGTCACGCCGGTGGCGGCGCAACTGGTGAGATCAAGGCCGTAGCCCAGTTCGGCCAGCAGTGCAGCCTCCCAGCGGATCAGCGCCTCCAGGCCGCGATGGGGGTCGCGCGCCAGGGCCACCACCAGGCGCACCAGGCCGTGAAAGCTGGCCGGGTGGGGCTGGCGCTCGGGCAGCGCGCCCTCGGCCACGGCGCAGGCAGCGGTGAGCACGGCGAGTGCCAGCGGGTCCTCCATCGCCAGGGCGGCGGCGGCATGGACCATTTCGCCGGTCACCGCGCCGAGTTGGTCGGAGAGCCGGGCCACCCAGCGCGCCTCCACCAGATTGCCGGGTTGCCAGAGCGGCGCCTGGGCGCGGGATTGGCCGCCGCGGGCCATGGCGGGGTGGCGGCCCAGCGCCTCGGTCATCAGGGTGACGACCAACCCGGCCTCGCCATAGGGCCGGGCGCCGATGACGACCGCCGGGCCCTCCCATTCCGTCAGCGGCATGGCAGGGTCATGGGCTTAGCCCTCATCCTCCAGCCCCAGGGCGCGGATATGGCTGCGGCTGTCATCCCAATTGGCCCGGTCCTTCACGTTCAGGAAGAGGTGGATGGGTTTTTCGAGCAATTGGCTGAGTTCCTGCCGGGCGCGGCGGCCGATATCCTTGATCTTGGAGCCGCCCTCGCCGATCAGGATCGCCTTCTGGGTGGGGCGGGAGACATAGATGGTGAGGTCCACCCGGGCTGAGCCATCCTGGTGTTCCTTCCAGCTTTCGGTCTCCACCGTCGCGTGGTGGGGCACCTCGTCATGGGTGAGGCGGAGGATGTGCTCGCGCACGATCTCGGCCGCGAGCATGCGGTTGGGCAGGTCGGAGAGTTCATCCTCGGGGAAGAGCCAGGGGCCGGGCGGGGCCTCCACCGCCATGGCCTGCAGCATGAGGTCGATGCCATCGCCCTTGGTGGCGCTGAGCATGAAGGTTTCGGCGAAGGACAATTCGGCGTTCAGCGCCGCGGTCAGGGGCAGCAATTGCTGGCGGTCGATCAGGTCGATCTTGTTCAGCGCCAGCCAGATCGGCCGGGTGGTGCCTTTGAGCTTCTCGATGATGGCTTGCACAGCCTCGGTCATGCCGGCCTTGGCATCGACGACGAGCAGCGCGATGTCGGCATCCTTGGCCCCGCCCCAGGCGGCGGCGACCATCGCGCGGTCCAGCCGGCGTTTGGGGGCGAAAATACCGGGGGTATCCACCAAGATGAGCTGCGCCGGTGGGCGCATCACCACGGCGCGGATGCGAAACCGGGTGGTTTGCGGCTTGGGTGAGACAATGGTCACCTTGGTGCCGGAGGCGGCATTGACCAGGGTGGATTTCCCCGCATTCGGGGCGCCGATGATGGCGATGAGGGCGCAGCGCGTATCTGTCATGTCCGGCCCTTCTACGGCAAAGCGGCGGGGGGGGAAGGGTTTTTCGTGGCAGGTCTTCGCCGGCGGCTTGGGATGTGAGGCTTTAGCGGGCTGGTGGAGAGCGAATAGCGAGGGAAGTGAGATCGAGGGGCTTTGCCCCTCGATCACCCCAGCAGGGTCGACATATATGTAGTCCAGTTTCCTGCACCTTCGATCAATTTATTGATACAAAAAACTATTCAAAGGTCCAGGAAAATCATTTTCCTGGTGGGAGAGCGCGAGAGGGCAAAGCCCTTTCGCTCTTTTTTCCCCCGACATCAGGGTTTTTCCGCAGCCTGCTAG
>NZ_JBBARU010000028.1:0-12585 GCF_040399605.1 Rhodovarius sp.
AAGGCGGCGACCAAAATCAGCGCCCCCTCCAGCACAGCGGAAAAATATTCGGCCTTGTGGTGGCCATAGGGGTGATTGGCATCCCCCGGCCGGGCCGAGAAGCGCACCGCCGCCAGCGCCGCCAGCGCCGCTGCCACATTCACCACCGATTCCAGCGCATCGGCGAAGAGCGCCACGCTGCCGGTCATCCACCACGCCCCCAGCTTGAGCGCGAGCACCAGCACAGCCACGAGCACGCTGCCCGCGGCGATATGGACAGCGTTGCTCATAACGGCTTTTCGCATGCGGGCCGTAACCTAACCGAAATGGCGGAGGATGCGAACCGCGCGGCTGTCACCTTGTCGCAGGCATTGCGGGGCCTAATGCGCAGCAGTTGCGCCATCAGCGGGTGGTGCAGCCCGCGCTCGCCACCCGCGCAGCCATCCTGCGCCAGGCCAAAGGGCCGGCGCAGGATGATGTCCGCTTTATGCCGCGGGTCTGCGGCGGGCGGGGGGGGCCTGGCGGCTGGCCGCGGCCGCTTCCGTGCGCTCCAGCAGCTCCTCGATCAACTGGCCCAGGTCGCGTGACATCAGCCCGATCCGGGCCTCAAGCGGCTCAAGCAGCAGCTTAAGTCTCTCCAGGTCATCGCTGTCCACCGCGTTCTGGTTCAGAATGATCGCCGGCGGTTCCGCTGTGGGGGCCTGATCGGGGATAAGGCCATCGCGGCGCCAGGACGCCATGATCACCTCACGTGGCGTCGCCTCGCTGGGCGCGGTGCGGCTATTGAGGTAGCGCCAGACGCGCATGGGGAAGAGCGTCGCATTCTCCGGCGCGCGCCAGAATTCCTCCAGCATATTCTGCTGCAGCCGCAGGCGGCCGGTGGCGTCCACGCCCAACTGCCATACGCTGAGCGCTCCACCGACCCCACCGGCCACCATGCCGGTGACGGTTGGAATGGTGGCATTGGTGAAGAAGCTCATGCCCCCGGTCACCACCGCGGCGCCGGCACCAATGGCGATACCGGCCATGGCGAACTGATTATTGATATCGGCATTGCGCTGGTTGAGGTCATCCTGCAATTCGCCGATCCGCCCGCTCTGGCAGACGAGCGAAGACACCGTGCCCTGCACCTCCAAAATGGCGCGGTCAACGCTGAGCGCCACATGGTTGCTGGCAAAAGAATTGAGCCCGGCGGCGCCATTGCGGCCCGCGCTGCCCTCCACCGAGGCCAGCAGCGGGCCCGCAGCGCCGATCACATCGGCGATATGCACCGCCTCAGCGGAAACGCCAGCCGCCAGGAGGCCGGCGCGCTGCGCGGGCGTTGCCACCGGCAGAGGCGTCCGGCGGGGCGGCACCGGGCTCGTGCAAACGGCATCGCCAACAGTAATGTTATTGGAATTATTGGCGCAGGCACTCAAGCCTATCGCAGCAATTGAAGCCATCAAGATGCTTGCAAAGGTGCTGCTGCGTCGCGCGCGGAAATGTTGAATATTCATGCAATCCTCTATGTCTCCTGCATTGCAGATAGGCATGAGGCGTTACACTCGGCAATCGCTTAATTGTTATTTTACATGCATTATTGCGGTGGATTTAACAAAAATGCAACGAGGCGCTGCCAAGCCTTGCCCTCCTACAACAGCACCAGATCGTCGCGATGGATCAACTCATCCCGCCCGCGCCAGCCCAGCAGCGCCTCGATCTCCGCGCTGCGATGCCCAGCGATGCGCTGCGCATCGGCCGCATCATAGGCCGAAAGCCCGCGCGCCAACTCCTCGCCCGTGGTGGCGCGCACACTCAGCGCATCGCCACGCTGGAACTGACCCTCCACCGCCCGCACGCCGGCCGGCAATAGCGAGCGGCCCTGGCGCAGCGCCCGCGCCGCACCCTCATCCACCACCAGCACACCCTGCGGTGCGAGGCTGCCGGCAATCCAGCTTTTCCAGGCATTGCGGCCATCGGGGGCGGGCTGGAACCAGGTGCAGCGCCCCCCCGCCGCCAGGGCTGCGATGGGGTTGGCAATATCGCCGCGCGCAATCGCCATGGCGCAGCCCGCCCCGGTGGCAATCCGCGCCGCAATCAGCTTGGTGCGCATGCCGCCCGAGGAATAGCCCGGCGGCGGCTCCCCCCCCATGGCCATGATCTCATCGGTGATGCGCTCCACCACCGGCAGATGCGCGGCCTGCGGATTGTTCCGCGGGTCGGCGGTGTAAAGCCCGTCAATATCGGAGAGCAGCACCAGCGCATCGGCGCTGATCATCTCCGCCACCCGCGCGGCCAGGCGGTCATTATCGCCAAAGCGGATTTCGGTGGTGGCCACCGTGTCATTCTCATTGATCACCGGCACGCAGCCCAATTCGAGCAGCGTGCCCAGCGTGGCGCGGGCATTGAGGTAGCGGCGCCGATCCTCGGATTCGGCCAGGGTGAGCAGCACCTGTGCGGCGTTCATGCCATGCCCTGCCAGCGCCGCCTGCCAGGCACCGGCGAGGCGAATTTGGCCCACAGCGGCCGCGGCCTGCTTCTCCTCCAGCTTCAGCACCCGCTTGGTGAGGCCCAAGGCGCGCCGGGCCAGCGCCACGGCGCCGGAACTCACCAGCACCACCTCTGCACCATTGGCCCGCAGCGCCGCCACATCAGCGGCCACGCCCGCCATCCATTCGGTGCGCGGCGTGGCAGTCTTGGGTTCAACGACGAGGGCGGAGCCGATCTTGATAACGATGCGGCGTGCCTCGCCCAGCCTCATCGCCGCCGCTCCGCCGCAATCACATCGGCCAGCTTGCGCAGCAATGGGGGCACATTCTCACCCGTCACGCCCGAGGTCAGCATCACCGGCTTGCCGGCCGCGCGCTCCAGCGCCTTCACTCGGCTGGCGCGGGCCTGCGGCGTCATCGCATCCACCTTGTTCAGCACCAGGATTTCCGGCCGATCAGCCAGCCCGCCGCCATATTCCTCCAACTCGTTGCGAATGGTGCGCCAGGCGCTCACCGGGTCAGCCTGGCTGCCATCAATGAGGTGCAGCAGCACCGCGCAGCGCTCAACATGGCCGAGGAAGCGCGTGCCCAGCCCCGCCCCCTCGCTCGCACCTTCAATCAGGCCGGGAATATCGGCGATGATAAACTCTTCCGAATGCGACAGCCGCACCACGCCCAGCTGCGGGTGCAGCGTGGTGAAGGGATAATCGGCAATCTTCGGCCGCGCCGCGCTCACCGCGGCCAGCATGGTGGATTTGCCGGCATTGGGCAGCCCCACCAGCCCCACATCGGCAATCAGCTTCAGCCGCAGCCACAGCCAGCGCTCCTCACCCGGATAGCCCTTATCGGCCCGGCGGGGCGCGCGGTTGGTGCTGGTCTTGAAATTGGCATTGCCAAAGCCGCCATCACCGCCGCGCGCCAGCAGCGCTTCCTTGCCCGGTTCATCGAGGTCCGCCACCAGCGTCTCGCGATCCTCGGCCAGAATCTGGGTGCCGACGGGCACTTTGAGGATGACATCATCCGAGGCCGCCCCGGTGCGGTCCGCCCCCGCACCATTGCCGCCCTTGCGGGCCTTGAAATGCTGCGCGTAGCGGTAATCGATCAGGGTGTTCAGCCCATCCACCGCCCGGGCATAGACATGCCCGCCTCGGCCGCCATTGCCGCCATCAGGGCCGCCATATTCGATGAAACGCTCGCGCCGGAAGGCCACGACGCCATCACCGCCATCGCCGCCCTTCACATAAACCTTGGCTTCATCGAGAAATTTCATGTTCGTGCCCCCAGCAGCCAGTCGCCACACCAACCTCACCTGCTGGGCGCAAGGGGCGGCTGGCCCTCCCTAGACCCCCCCGCCATGGGAAGGGCTCGCTGGAAGAGCCGAAAACGAAAACGGGGGCCGCAAGGCCCCCGCTCAAAACACGCAAACGCGCGGGGGCTTATTCGGCCGCGAGTGCCATTGGCACAACCGACACATGCACCCGGCCTTCGGCCTTGCGCTCGAACTTCACATGGCCTTCGACCAGGGAGAAGATCGTGTGGTCACGGCCGAGGCCAACATTGGTACCCGGCTTCATCTTGGTGCCGCGCTGCTTGACGAGGATATTGCCGGCCAGAACCTTCTCGCCGCCAAACTTCTTCACGCCAAGCCGCTGACCGGGAGAGTCGCGGCCGTTGCGCGAGGAACCGCCTGCCTTTTTATGTGCCATGGGAAACGCTCCTTAAGCGGCAATGGCGCTGATACGCAGCACCGTCTCATGTTGGCGATGGCCGCGTTTGCGGCGGCTGTTCTTCCGGCGACGCTTCTTCAGCATCAGGATCTTCTCGCCACGCGCCTGTTCCAGCACGGTGGCGGTGACAGTGGCGCCTGGCACGACAGGTGCGCCCAGAACCAGACCTGCCTCGGTGGAAACCGCGAGCACATCGTGGAAGGTGATGGTGGCGCCGGCTTCGGCCTCCAGCTTCTCAACCCGCACAACGCCGTTCGGGACCACCCGGTATTGCTTCCCGCCGGTGCGGATCACTGCGAAACTCATGGAAAACCCCAAGCAATGGTCAAACAGACATTGTCAAACACATATCAGGCCGGAACCGCGAGCGGCACCAGCCGGAGGCGGGCTTGTAGCGCCGGCGCTGGGTATAAGTCAATCTCGTTTCCGCCCCTCGGCCCTGGCTTCAGCGCGGCGGCGGCGCCAGCGGCGAAGAGGTGACCGCACGCCGGCTCGATGGGCTGGAGCGGCGGCTGGTGGCGACCGGCAGCGGGGCAGGGCTCTCCGCCGCAGGCATGCCTCCCGATGCGGCGCTGCCATAGCGGGCGAGCACGGCGCGCAGCGGGTCAGCACCCGGGTTATGCGCTGCCACCTGCACCACGATCTGCCGGGCGGAGAGCTCCTGCCCGTAATAGGCCGTGTTCCATTCCGAGCGGGAGGACAGCACCGTCCCATCCAAGGCCACGCCGGCGAAGAGCCCGCGTGAGCGCGACACCGCCACGATATCGGCGCCCAGATTGGTGGTGGTGGCGCCCTGCACCGTGCCGCCATAGGCCGCTACTGCCACCGAGGCATCGGCGCCGAATTTGAATTGACTGTCCAGCACCGCATTCAGCCCGCGATCACCGCGGATGACCAGCAGGGTCTGGCTGTCCTGGATACCGAATTGGAAGCCGATATTGGCCGTGCCCACGCTGTAGAAGGCGGGCGATGACCAGCCGCCATTGCCATCACGGCCCAGCAGCACGCAATCGCCGCCCTCGCCACCGCCAAAGAAGGCAGCGCGGAAGACCCGCGGGCAGACCATCACCGCGCGGGCATTGCGCAGCAGGTTGCTCACACCCAGCAGATCACGATCATTGCCCAGCAATTCCTGCACGGCCAAGGTCGAACGGTCGACCAAGACCTGTGGCTCGCCGGTGCCCGGCGCGCCGGCGCAACCGGTGAGTCCCAGGGCAACCAGGCCCAATGCGATAAGACGACGCATGAAATCCCCCTGCCAAACTGTTCTGGCAGTATGATTCTATCCTGCGCAACCGCGTCGCGACAAGCGATTTGGCGAAGCCGCCCTCAGCCTTGCCGGGCGACGAAGCGTTCCAGCCAATGAATGGTGTAATCGCCGGCCTGAAATTCCGGGTCATTCATGATGCGGGTGTGCAGCGGGATGGTGGTCTTAATGCCATCTACCACCATTTCCGCCAGGCAGCGGCGCATGCGGGCGATAGCCTGGGCGCGTGTCGCGCCATGCACCACCAGCTTGGCCACCAGGCTGTCATAATGCGGCGGCACCGCGTAGCCGGAGTATAGCGCGCTATCCACCCGCACCCCCAGGCCACCAGGCGCGTGATAGGTGCTCACCCGCCCGGGCGAGGGTGCGAAGGTTTCGGGATCCTCGGCGGTGATGCGGCATTCAATGGCGTGGCCGTTGAAGGTGATATCCTCCTGGCCATAGCCCAGCGCCTCACCGGCGGCGACGCGCAATTGCTCGCGCACCAAATCAATCCCGCAGACCATTTCCGTCACCGGGTGTTCCACCTGCAGGCGGGTGTTCATCTCGATGAAGGCGAATTGCCCATCCTGCCAAAGGAATTCCAGCGTGCCGGCATTGCGATAGCCCAGTTCGCGCAGGCCGCGGGTGACATTGGCGCCGAGCGCGTCACGCTCCGCCCAACTGAGTGCTGGGCTGCCCGCCTCCTCCACCAGCTTCTGGTGGCGGCGTTGCAGTGAGCAGTCACGCTCGCCGAAATGCACGACATTGCCATGGGTATCGGCCAGAACCTGCAATTCGATATGGCGCGGCCGGTCGAGGTATTTTTCCAGATAGACCTCGTCATTGCCGAAAGCTGCCTTGGCCTCGGTGCGGGCGACGCGCCAGGCTTCTTCAAGCTCATCCTCGGAATGCGCCACCTTCATGCCGCGCCCGCCACCGCCGGCGGCGGCCTTGATGATGACCGGATATTTGATCTCGGCGGCGACGGATTTCGCCTCCTCCAGCGTCTCCAGCGCGCCAAGGCTGCCCGGCACCAGCGGCACGCCCAGCCGGCGCATGGCGTCCTTGGCCGAAATCTTGTCGCCCATCATGCGGATATGCTCGGGCTTGGGGCCGATGAAGGCCAGGCCATGCGCTTCCACCATCTCGGCGAAATTCGCGTTCTCGGAGAGAAAACCATAGCCCGGATGGATCGCCTCCGCCCCGGTGATGGCGGCGGCGGAGAGCAGCGCGGCCATGTTGAGGTAGGAGTCGCGCGCGGCCGGCGGGCCGATGCACACGCTTTCATCGGCCAGGCGCACATGCATGGCGGAGGCATCGGCGGTGGAGTGCACCGCCACCGTCCTGATGCCCATCTCCTGGCAGGCGCGGTGGATGCGCAGCGCAATCTCACCGCGATTGGCGATGAGAACCTTCTTGAAAGGGCGGGTGGGCATTCCGCCTACTCCACCAACATCAGGGGTTCGCCATACTCAACCGGCGTGCCGGGCTCGATCAAAATCCAGGCCACGGTGCCCGATTTTGGTGCCTTGATCTGGTTGAAGGTCTTCATCGCCTCGATCAGCAGCAGCGTCTGCCCGGCCGAGACCTGGCTGCCGACCTGCACGAAGGCGGCCGCCCCGGGTTCGGGCGAGAGATAGGCCACGCCCACCATCGGGCTGGTGACAGCCCCGGGATGCTTGGGGTCGAACTCGGCCGAGAGGGTGGGGGCGGCGGCGGCGGCCGGTGGCGGCGCCATGGCGGCAGGCGGCGGCGCCATGGGGGCCGCGGCATAGGTGGTGAGGGCCTGGGCCGGTATCACCCGCGCCACGCGGATGCGGCTGTCATTCTCGACCAGCTCGATCTCGGTGAGGTCGGTCTCGCGCAGGATCTTGGCCAATTCGCGGATCGCGGCCGGGTCGAAGGTGATGCTGGAGCTCATTGATCGTCTTCCTGTTGATCCGCCAGGATCCCCGCCATCGCGCGCATCGCGAGGGCGTAGCCTGCCACACCCAGCCCGCAGATCACCCCGGTGGCGACCTTTGAGATGTAGCTGTGGTGGCGGAATTCCTCGCGTTTGTGGATGTTGGTGATATGGACCTCGATCACCGGCTGATCGGCTATCAGCAGCGCATCGAGCATGGCGATGGAGGTGGTGGTGTAGCCGGCCGGATTGATGATGATGCCGGCGCTGCGGCCGCGGCATTCCTGAATCCAGGACACCAATTCACCTTCTATATTGGATTGGCGGAAATCAATGCCCAGGCCCAATTCAAAGGCGGTCTCGGCGCAGAGGTTCTCCACATCATCCAGCGTTGAGGCGCCGTAAATATGGGGTTGCCGCAGGCCCAGCATATTCAGGTTGGGGCCGTTCAGAACCGTGATGGTTTTCATGGATTTGCTTGCATCTCACATCGAGAGGCTGCGGTTAACACGCGCGGCGAAGCTGGGGCAAGTTTATGTGGGTGCAGGGCTCACTCATCATCGCGCATCATTCGGCTATTGACGACGGGGCGGGCCATGGTGGTGCCGCGGGCGGTGATGGGGATGGATTTCACCCTCACCTCGGGCATGGGGCGCTTGAGGTCCAGGTGGAGCAGGCCGTTATCGAGCCAGGCACCTTCGACATCGATGCCTTCGGCCAGGACGAAGGCGCGCTGGAATTGGCGGGAGGCGATGCCGCGATGGATGAAAATTCTGCCATCACCATCATCGCGCTGGCGGCCGCGGATGACCAACTGGTTGTCTTCTTGGGTGATATGCAGGTCATCCATCGAGAAACCGGCGACGGCGAGGGTGATGCGCAGCCGGCCATCGCCCGTCTGTTCGATGTTGTAGGGGGGATACCCTTCGGAATTCTTTTGGACCCTGTCGAGCATTTGCTCGAGATGGTCGAAGCCTAGGAAGAGCGGCGAACCGAAGACCGGCGAACGTGACAAGGCATTCCCCCACAAGGAGCGGATTGATGGGCGGCCCCGCAGGCGCCGGCGGGATACACATGGCAAGGCCGGGGGCGCGTTGCAAGCCGGGCGGGGCGGCGGTAAGCCTGGGGCATGAGCGAGACCCTGCCTATTCTATATGTGCCAAGCCCCATCTTGCGGGCCAAGGCCAAGCCTGTGGGCCCTGGCGATGAGGACCGGGTGCGGGCGCTGAGCGAGAAGATGCTGGCCACCATGTATGCGGCGCCGGGCATTGGCCTGGCCGCGCCGCAGGTGGGGGAATTGCTGCGGCTGGTGGTGATTGACATTGGGCCGAAGGAGGCGCCGGCGCCCATTGTGCTGGTCAACCCTGAATTGGTGGCGCAGAGCCGGGAATTGGCGGTGCGGGAGGAGGGTTGCCTTTCGCTGCCGAATATTTTTGGCGATGTGCAGCGGCCGCATCAGGTGAAGGTGCGGTATCAGGCACTCGATGGCTCGCGCCGGGAGATGGAGGGCGAGGGGCTGATGTCGGCCTGTTTGCAGCACGAGATTGACCATCTCAATGGCGTTTTGTTTGTGGATTACCTGAGCGCGCTGCGGCGCAATATGCTGCTGCGGCGGCTGGCCAAAGAGCTGAAGATGAAGGCGGAGTGAGGCTGGTGGCGCCAAAGATGTAGTTTACGGACAAATTCGAAAACTGGCGGCGGGCGGCCATTTTCCGCAAAATGTCGTATTCGGACAAATTGCCTGATGGGGGCGGATTTGGTTGTTCAAACAGCGGCCGGTAGGGTAGACGGCTGGGGGTTTGTTGTCAATTAATTCCTGGGTTGGGCGAGTAGGCCGGCCAAGGCGGGGCTGACGCCGGAGAGGGCGCGGCCGGAGGGGGCGGCGTAGCTGCCGGTGCTGGGGCGGGGCAGGCGCAGCCCGGCCAGGGCTTCGAGCAGGCGCACGCCGCAGGCTATACCATCGAGCAGCGGCACCGGGGCGGTGAGGTGGGCGGCCATGCCGGCCATGGCGGCGCCGCCGAGGACCACGCTATCGGCGCCTTCGGCCACCAGGGCCTGGATGGCTTGCTGCACCTGGGCGGTGACGGCTGCTGGGTTGGCCAGGGTTTGTTGCGGCGTGGCATCGACCCCTGCGAGGCCTGAGACCCGGGCGGAAAAACCGTGGCGGGCCATCAATTCCCGATACATATCCACGCCGCCGAAGGTGACGAGGCCGAAGCGGCCGCCCTGGGTGAGGGCGACGAGGCAGGCGGCTTCCGTCATGCCCAGCACGGGGCAGGGCATGAGCTGGCGGGCGGCTTCGAGGGCTGTGTCATGGCTGACGGCGAGGAGGACGCCATCGAGGTTTTGTCCGGCGTGTTCGGCCAGGAGTTCGAGCAGGGCGTGGCTGGCTATGGCGTTTTCGACCCGGGTGGAGATGACTTCGGGGCCGAAGCGGGGGGTGGCGGGGATTATTTCTGTGCCTGGGGAGGCGGCGGCGCGGGCGGAGGCGGTGCAGAGGGTGGTTATGGCTTGGGTGGTGTTGGCGTTGGCTAGGAGGATTTGCATGGGGGCACAGCATAAGGATTTTTTAGGGAGCGATAAGTAAGGTGGACTGCGCCTAACTCGCTGATCAAGGCCGGGACGGCGTATCAGGATCCAAGGAGATGCTCGTCAGCGTGGTTGTTATGCGGAAATCTAAATTCATGCTAAAAAATTTTTTGCTAAGAAATAACATTGGCTCTGGCGAAGGCCATCTCAACGCTGCTATAAATTAACGGTTGGTGGGGATTCGTGTGTCAAAGTCACGTGTGCTTAACGATCAGCAAGGCGACCTGAAGCTGACCCATGGAGATGTCTTGGACGCGCTTGATCTAGTACCAGATCAGAGCGTCCAGCTTGTGGTCACATCGCCCCCGTATAACCTTCGTAAGATTTATGAGCGTGACCAGAAAATGTCGCTCGATGAATATGTCGCTTGGCTTACTCCAGTGGTTGAAAATATTTGTAAAAAAGTTACTTTTGCCGGTAGCATATGCTGGCAAGTAGGCAATTTCGTCCGAGACGGTGAGGTTTTTCCGCTTAATTACTATTTTTATAATATGTTTATAAAAAATAATTTTAAATTAAGAAATAGAATTATTTGGCGTTTCAATTTTGGTCTCCATTCAACGAAAAGATTGTCTGGTCGATATGACACGTTACTATGGTTCACTAAGACTGATAATTATACATTCAACTTGGACCCCATACGTGTACCACAACTTTATCCAGGTAAGCGGCACGCGGCGAGCAAGGGTGGAGCTAGGGCTGGGCAACCAAGCGGCAATCCTCTGGGCAAAAACCCATCGGACTATTGGATTTTTTCCGCTGAAAATTGTTTTTGGGAGCATCCTATTTGGGAAATTCCCAATATTAAAGCAAATCACCCAGAATTCACCGCGCATCCTTGTCAGTTTCCACATGAACTAGCTGAACGGTGCGTGCTTGCTTTTTCGAAGGTTGGCGATACTGTTCTTGACCCTTTCATCGGCGCTGGGACAACTGCGGTAGCGGCGATTAAGGCAAATCGTCGTGTCATTGGTATCGATCGCAGCGCAGACTATCTAAGGCTCACCCAACAGCGCGTTGTAAACTTGCGTGCTGGCAATCTTGAACTCCGCCCATCAGCCAGGGGCGTTCGACAGCCAAAGGCTGGAGAGCGCGTGAGCCAAGTCCCCGATGAGTGGTCGCAGGCGGCCGAGTAACGTCGAAGGAAAATTAAGAATGTCGGCAATTAAAGAAAAATCTGCTACAAATAAAAAAACAAAAAAAATAGGCTAACCCCTCAAGACAGGGCGAAAATGAAAATACAACGCGATCATAGATCCACCATACGTTCTATTTTTTCAGATTCTGGATTCAGTCACGTCCTTGACGTTAGCGATAAGCAAATAACTTTCGATAATCAGTCGAGTGATATTGATGATATATTCATTTATGAAAATATCATTGTGGTTGCAGAATATACCTGTGCGCAGCCTTCTGGAATTGGTGATCATCTTAAAAACAAGAAGATATTTTTTGACAAAATACTAAATAATCCTACCAATTTTGTGAAATTTTTGAGAGACAAATTCCCAAATAATGCGAGTAAATTTGCTCATAATTATCATTTAAACCAGTTGATAATACGAATTTTGTATTGTTCTCGTTATGATTTCGATGAGAAATACAAAATCAATGTGCCGGGACCGTGCTATATGGATTACTCAGTAGTTCGTTATTTCGCGGCAGTGGCAGGCGCAGTTCGAAAATCAACGCGCTTTGAAATTTTTCACTTTCTTGGGGTTGGCACCGCGGGCATAGGCCAAAGTGGAAAAATACAGGTTAGTTCTGCGTCTTACGATTATGCCGGTTCGCTGCTGCCAGAGGCGCATTCGAATTTCAATGACGGCTTTAAGATAGTTAGCTTCTATGCAGATCCTGACGTTCTACTAAGAACCGCTTACGTGCTTCGTAAAGAGGGCTGGCGTAATTCGCCTAACCTCTATCAGAGAATGATTTCGAAGCCGAAAATCGATTCGATTCGTAGCTACCTCAAGGAGTAAAGGCGGGTATTTGTAAATAATATAATCGTTACTCTTCCACCAGAAGTGAAGCCTCTCAACGAGAAATTAGAAACAGTAGATGCATCAATTTTAAATTCAACAGCGCCGGTAACGATAAAATTACCCGACAAGCCGAATAGTATTGGAATCATTGATGGTCAGCATAGAGTATTCGCGTATCATGAGTCAAAAGACGATGATGCGGATATAGCTGCGCTGCGCATTCAACAAAATTTGCTCATTACGGGAATAATATATCCAGAGGGAATTTCTGATCTAGAACGTGAGAAATTCGAAGCTAAGCTTTTTTTGGAGATAAACTCTACCCAAACCAATGCGAAGTCGCAACTGAAACAGGCGATCAATTTGGTCCTGGAGCCTTTTGCGGTAGAGTCGATTGCCGTGCGTGTGCTCGAACAACTGTCCCGATCAGGCCCCTTAAGTGGGGTCGTCGAGCAAAATTTTTTCGACACTAATAAGCTTAAGACGTCATCAATTGTCAGATATGGGCTAAAGCCACTCGTCAAGACTGGCGGAATGGACTCGTTGTTCTCAATTTGGACCCATCAACATCGAATCGATGTTGAAAAAAGCAAAAATGACATGGCATTGGCCGAATATGTCAAGTTTTGTTGTGAATCAATAAACAATATTCTGATGTCGATTCGGAAAAATCTTGGTGCTGGGCGTT
>NZ_JBBARU010000028.1:12685-35961 GCF_040399605.1 Rhodovarius sp.
ACTTATAACGTGGGTTAAATATTATAAATGTTTAGAGTGGGCGTGAAGCTGAGGCTAAAAATAAACCAATCCATCAAAGCTCTGCGTGTGAGTGATTAAGGGAGCACAAAAAGATGCGGAGGGCTTGCCCGGTACTGCCCGCCTCCCCCAATCTCCCCCCATGCAAACTCCCGAATCCGCCCCCCTAGACCTCCCATTCGACCCAGAAACCATGCTGGCCGGCCTGCGCCACTGGGTTGAATGTGAATCCCCCACCTTTGATGCCGCCGCGGTAAACCGCATGATGGCCATCGCCGCGCGCGAATTCGCCGTGGCTGGCGCGGTGGTGGAAACCATCCCCGGCCGCATGGGCCTGGGCGATTGCGTCCGCGCCCGCTTCCCGCATCCCTCCAATGAGCCCGGCATTCTGGTGCTGGCGCATCTGGATACGGTGCACCCCATCGGCACGCTGGCGAATGGCCTGGCCTTCCGGCGTGAGGGCCAGAAGGCCTATGGCCCCGGCATTCAGGATATGAAGGGCGGCACCTATCTGGCGCTGGAGGCGATGCGGCAATTGCTGCGCGCGGGCCTGCCCACCTCCCGCCCCGTCACTTTCCTGCTCACCTCGGATGAGGAAATCGGCAGCCCTTCAACGCGGGATCTGATTGAGGCCGAGGCGTCGCGCCATGCCGTGGTGCTGGTGCCCGAGCCCGGCCGCCCGGATGGCGGCGTGGTGACGGGGCGTTATGCCATTGCGCGGTTCAATCTGCGCACCGCCGGAAGGCCGAGCCATGCCGGTGCGCGGCTGGGCGAGGGGCGCAGCGCCATTCGTGAAATGTGCAAGCAGATCATCGCCATCGAGGATATGACGACCGAGGCCTGCACCTTCTCCGTCGGTGTGCTGCATGGCGGGCAATGGGTGAATTGCGTGACGACGCATACCGATGCCGAGGCGCTGAGCATGGCCAAGCGGCAGGAGGATCTGGACGCGGCGGTGGAGAAGATGCTGGCGCTGCGCAGCACGTCCAATGATGTGTCGCTGGAGGTGCGCCGGGGCGTGACGCGGCCGGTGTGGGAGCCCGATGCGCGGGTGATGGCGCTGCATGGCCAGGCGAGCGTGATGGCGGCGAGGCTGGGTTTTGCGGTGCCGGCGCAAAGCTCGGGCGGTGGGTCGGATGGCAATTTTACGGGGGCCATGGGCATTCCCACGCTGGATGGGCTGGGGGTGATGGGCGCGCTGGCGCATACGCTGGAGGAGCATATTTTCATCGATAGCCTGGCCTATCGTGGGAAGTTGTTTGCGGGGTTGCTGCAGACGGTGTGAGGGGGGGCGGTTGCGTCGCCATTCTGCCATCAATCGGTCATGCAGGGTTCTTCGGACGGTCATTGCAAGGTCTTCGGGCGCGCGTTACCGGAGGGGCTGCAACACGCTGATCATATCGCATGACCGTACCGGCCCGCAAAAACACTGATTCCGCCAATCCCCGCCGGCTTTCGCGCAAGAAGCCGCTGCGGTTCACGCCGCGGCTGCCCGGGGCGATGTGGGCGGGGGTGATGGAGGACAGGCCCCTGGGTGGGCGGTTGCGCGCGGTGCGCCGGATTGCCGCCGCCCTGGTCTGGACCTTGTTGTGCATGCCGGTGCAGGCGCTGCTGCTGGTGGTGCCAGGGGGCGGGCGGGATCACTTTCCCAAGCTGTATTATCGGGTGCTGTGCTGGTTGATTGGCCTGAAATTGCAGGTGGTTGGCCGGACTGGGCCCGCTGCGCCGGGCGCAACGCTCTATATTTGCAATCACACCTCATGGCTGGATGTGCTGGCCTTGGGGGCGATTTTGGATGCGCGCTTCGTCGCCAAGGCGGAGGTGGGAACCTGGCCGCTATTTGGCTGGGTGGCCAAGTTGGGGCGCACGGTGTTTGTCAGCCGCAGCCGGGGGCGGACGGGTGATGAGGCGCGGGAGCTTTCTGCGCGGCTGCGGGCGGGGCAGAGCCTGATTTTGTTCCCCGAGGGCACGACGTCTGACGGGGCGCGGGTTTTGCCGTTTCGCAGCAGTTTCTTTTCGGTGGCGGGGGATGCGGCGCGGGTGCGGCCGCTCACCTTGGTGTATGACCGCGCGGGCGGGCTGCCGGCGGGGCGGCGGGACCGGCCTATCACCGCCTGGTATGGCGATATGGAGACGGCGAGCCATGCCTGGGCGCTGCTGCGGCGCAGTGGAACCCGCGCCACGGTGGTGCTGCATGAGGCGTTTGCGCCGGCTGATCTGCCCAATCGCAAGACCATGGCGGTGGAGGTGGGGCGCATAGTGTCGATGAGTGCGGCGGCGTTGCGGCAGAACCGCCCGGCGGTGGCGCTGGCGGCGCCGGTGCGTCGCTCATCCTGAGTTTTTGCTGTCGCAATAAGGTTGTTGATCCGTCATTGAGGCTTCTTCTGGGCGTCATGCTGCTGTCATGGAATCGCCGCTAGCAGCGGTGGTTCTTGGACGGATTGAGACAATGTCAGAAGCCATCATGCGCGGTATCACCCTGCCCAAGCCGCGCCGCCTTGCCCGCAAGGTGCCTTTGCCGCGGCGGGTGCCTGGCAGCGCGCGGCGGGGCGTGTTGGAGGATGGCCCGGCGGGTGGGCGGCTGCGGGCGGTGCTGCGGTTGGCCGGGGTTATCCTGGTCACCGCGCTGGCCATTGTGGTGCTGTTTCTGCTGACCGTTTTCCCTCGGCGGTTTCGCGCCTGGGCCATTCAGTGCTTTGCGCGGGTGCAGTGCTGGCTGGTGGGGGTGCGGCTGCAGGTGGTGGGCAAGCCGGCTGGCGGGCCTACGCTTTATGTCTCCAACCATTGCTCCTGGCTCGATATCCCGGTGCTGATGGCGCAGATGGATAGCCGCTTCGTCGCCAAGGCGGAACTCGCGCGCTGGCCGATATTTGGCCTTTTTGCCCGGCTGGGCGGCACCATCTTCGTCGGCCGCAAGCGCGCTGGCAGCGCCGATGATGCCCATGCCATGGCGGAGAGCCTGCGGGCTGGGCATGGGCTTGTGCTGTTTCCCGAGGGCACCACCTCGGATGGTGCGCGGGTGCTGCCCTTCCGCACCACTTTCTTTGCCGCGGCCGACCATGCCGCCCGGGTGCAGCCGGTGACCATCGTCTATGACCGGATGGGCTGGCTGCCGACCTGCCGGCGCGACCGGCCGGTCTTTGCCTGGTATGGCGATATGCAGCCCATGACGCATCTGTGGCGCCTGCTGCGCCGCCGGGGCGCGCGGGCCACGGTGGTGTTTCATGAGCCTTTCGCGCCCGAATTGCTGCCCGACCGGGAGCAATTGGCGGCCGAGGCGGCGCGCATCATCGCCACCTCCGCCGCCACGCTGCGGCAGAACCGCCCGGCGGTGCCGCTGCCCGCCCCTATTGTGGCGACACCGTTCCGTAACTTGACCGACGCGACGGCGGCGGGCCAGGGTGAGCCTCGATATCCCATCATGAGGTTAGCCGCCGCTTGAACATCTCTGCCCGTCGCCGCATGTGCTACAGAATCGCTGGAATGCGATGCTGGGAGCATTTTTCTCTATGACGACACGCCGGGTATGAGCACGGGCGACACCAAGGGCACGAAGCGGCTGCTGATCCGCACCTGGGGCTGCCAGATGAATGTGTATGACAGCGAGCGCATGGCCGAGGTGCTGGCGCCGCTGGGCTTCTCTGCCACCGAAAGCCCTGAGGATGCCGATATGGTGATCCTCAACACATGCCATATCCGCGAGAAGGCGGCGGAGAAGCTCTATTCTGAGCTCGGCCGGCTGCGCGTGGTGAAGGATGCCCGTGCCGAATCGGGCCATGCCACCGTGCTGGCGGTGGCCGGCTGCGTGGCGCAGGCCGAGGGGGCCGAGATTGCCCGCCGCGCGCCCCATGTCGATTTGGTGCTGGGGCCGCAGACCATCCATCGCCTGCCGGAAATGGTGGCGCGGGCCAGCCGCGCGGGTGGGTTGGTGCTGGACACTGATTTTCCGGAAGAATCCAAATTCGACCATTTGCCGGCACATCGCCCGGCCCAGGGTGTGACCGCCTTCCTCACCGTGCAGGAGGGCTGCGACAAATTCTGCGCCTTTTGCGTGGTGCCCTATACCCGCGGTGCCGAAGCTTCCCGCCCGGCTGCCGCCGTGCTGGCCGAGGCGCGCGGGCTGGTGGCGCAGGGCACGCGGGAGATCACCCTGCTGGGGCAGAATGTGAACGCCTATCATGGCGAGGGTGCGGGTACGCTGGCGGCGCTGTTGTACCAACTGGCTGAGATTCCGGGCATTGCCCGGCTGCGCTACATGACCTCCCATCCCCGCGACATGGATGATGCGCTGATCGCCGCCCATGGTGACCTGCCGCAGCTCATGCCCATGCTGCATCTGCCGGTGCAAAGCGGTGCCGATGGCGTGCTGGCGGCGATGAATCGCGGCCATACCGCCGATGATTTCCGCCGCATCGTGGACCGGCTGCGCGCCGCACGGCCGGATCTGGCATTCAGTTCGGACTTTATTGTCGGCCATCCTGGCGAGAGTGATGCCGACCATGCCGCCACCCTGGCCCTGGTGCGCGAGATCGGCTTTGCCAGCGCCTACACCTTCAAATACTCGCCCCGGCCCGGCACGCCGGCGGCCCGGGCGCCCTACCAGGTGCCCGAGGCGGTGAAGGATGCGCGGCTGCGGGAATTGCAGGCGCTGATGGTGGAACAGCAACTGGCCTTCAACAATTCGCGTATCGGCGCCCAATTCGAAGTGCTGATCACCGGCCCCGGGCGGCATCCCGGGCAAATTGCCGGCCGCTCGCCCTGGCTACAGGCGGTGCATGCCGAAGGCCCGGAGACACTGACCGGGCAGGTCGTGCGGGTGGAGGCCATCGCTGCCTCCGCCAATTCACTCCATTGCGTCCTCAAGGAACCCCAGCAACACCCATCGGAGCAACACGCCGCTTGAACACGATCCTGGCTGCCCGCCACCCTTCGCCCTCCGGCCCGCCCTCCAGCGAGAGCAGGTCGGTCACCCTCCAATTCGACGATAACGCGCTGCTGGCGCAGCTTTTTGGCGAATTCGACAGGCATCTCAGCCTGCTGGAGAAACAGGCGGGGGTGCGCCTGTCATCCCGCGGCAACCGGTTGACCATTTCAGGCAATGCCGAGCGCACTCAGGTGGCCGAGGAGGCGCTGCGCAGCTTGTGGCATGGGTTGGAGCGCGGCCATGGCTGCACCATCGCGCTGGTGGAGGCGGCGATCCGCATGGCCCAAGGGGCAGTGGAGGGCGAGGCCGAGCCCCGCCTGCCGCTGCGTGACCTGCCGCAGATTCGCACCCGCAAGGGCGCCATCGCGCCGCGCAGCCCGGCCCAGGCGGCCTATATGGAAATTCTCTCGAAGCATGAGATCAGCTTCGGCCTCGGCCCTGCCGGCACCGGCAAGACCTATCTGGCGGTGGCCCAGGGCGTCGCCCTGCTGCTGACCGGCCAGGTGGAGCGCATCGTGCTCAGCCGCCCGGCGGTGGAGGCCGGCGAGAGGCTGGGCTTTCTGCCCGGCGACATGAAGGAGAAGGTGGACCCCTATCTCCGTCCGCTCTATGACGCGCTGAACGACATGCTCCCTGGAGACCAATTGGCACGCCGGATGACCGCCGGCGAAATCGAGATCGCACCCCTCGCTTTTATGCGTGGGCGCACGCTTGCCCATTGCTTTGCCATTCTCGATGAGGCGCAGAACACCACGCCGGCGCAGATGAAGATGTTTCTCACCCGTCTGGGTGAGGGCAGCCGTATGGTCGTCACCGGCGACCCCAGCCAGATCGACCTGCCGCCGGGGCAGCCCTCGGGCCTGGTGGAGGCGGCGCGGATTTTGGAGCATGTGCCGGGCATTGGCTTCATGCGTTTTTCCGATACCGATGTGGTGCGCCACCCGCTGGTGGGGCGCATTGTCGCTGCCTATAGCCGTGCGGAGGCCGAAACGGCGCCGCGCAAACGCAACTGGAACGGAGCCGATGCCGGACCGAAGTAGCCTTTCGGAGGGTCGATCTAGGCCCTTCATTGATGTCGTCATTGCCGCACCTGGATGGCGCGGGTTTTTGCCGGAACGATGGGTTGAACGCGCCGTGCTGGCCGCCTGTGAGGGGGGAGCCTCGGGGCCTATCACCGTGCTGTTGGCCGATGATCGCACGCTCAAGGCGCTGAACACCCTCCATCGCGGCAAGGAAAAGCCCACCAATGTGCTGAGCTTTCCTGGCCATGTTGCCGGTTCGGGCGATATTGCGATCTCGTTGCAGACCGTGCGGCGGGAGGCCCGGGCGGAGGGACGCCACCCGCGCGCCCATGCTGCCCATCTGGTGGCGCATGGCACTTTGCATCTGCTGGGCCATGATCACCTGGAGGCTGGCGAGGCGCGGCGGATGGAGCAGGCCGAGGCCCGCGCCATGCACCGGCTGCGCCTGCCCAACCCCTGGGGCCCCGGACGAGGCCGCGCGGCATGAGCGAGCATGCCGAAAAACCCTGGCTGAGCCGGATCACCGGCCGGTTGCGCCGCCGCCCGCATGAATCGGTGCGCGACCGGATGGAGGAGCTGATCGAGCGCCCCACCGACACCACCCCCGCCGATGCGCCCGAACTGGATTTGGCCGAGCGCGCGCTGCTGACCAATGTGCTGAAGCTGCGCGGTATCACGGCTGTGGATGTGATGATCCCGCGCGCTGATATTGTGGCGCTGCGCGATAATTTGACGCTGGATGAGGCGCTGGCTGAGATTCAGCGCGAGGGGCATTCGCGCTACCCGGTCTATGGCAGCCAGCTCGATGACATCCAGGGCATGGTGCATATCAAGGATATCATCGCCGCCATCGGCCGGGCCGAGCCGTTTTCCATGCGCGCCATTCTGCGCAAGCCGCTGCTCGTGGTGCCCTCGGTGGCCGTGCTGGACCTGCTGCTGCGGATGCGCGAGGCGCGGATGCATCTGGCGCTGGTGGTGGATGAATATGGCGGTATCGACGGGCTGGTGACGATTGAGGATCTGGTCGAGACCATTGTGGGCGACATCGCCGATGAGCATGATGAGGTGAATGCCCCGCGCATGGTGGAGCGCCCGGATGGCAGCCTCGATCTCGACGCCCGCACCCCGGTGGAGGAGTTCGAGGCCCGGATGGGCCAGGTGCTGACCGAGGAGGAGCGCGGCGCCGATATCGACACCATGGGGGGGCTGGTTTTTACCCTGGCGGGGCGGGTGCCGGCGCGGGGTGAATTGGTGAGCCATGTCTCGGGGCTGGAGTTTCGGGTGCTGGATTCCGATAGCCGACGCATCCGCAAGCTGCGGGTGCGCCGGCCCCTGCCTGGTGGCAAGGCCGCGGCGGAATAGGTGCTGACACATGGGCGAGGTTGCGCCGGCCTGGATGCCGGGTTAGCCCCGGTGGTGTGAAAACTCTTCTTGCCCGCCTGCAAAATATGACCCGCCACCCGGCTGTTGCGGCGCTGGGGCTGGGGGCGGCGAGCGCGCTGGCGCTGCCGCCGGTGCATGCTGTGCCGGTGCTGTTGGTCACGCTGCCGGCGTTTTTGGGGTTGTTGGGGGCGGCGAAGAACGCACGGGCGGCCTTGGTGCTGGGGCTGGGTTTTGGCTGGGGGCATCATATCCTCGGCACCTATTGGGTCACCCATGCGCTGTTCACTGATCTGGCGCGGTGGTGGTGGCTGGTGCCAGTGGCGGCGCCGGGGTTAGCGGTGCCGCTGGCGGTGTTCAGCCTGCTGCCGGCGCTGGCGGCGTGGGGGGCGCCGGCGGGATGGCGGCGGGTGCTGGCCTTCTCCGGCGCCTGGGTGCTGGCTGAGATGCTGCGCGGGGTGATCTTCACCGGCTTTCCGTGGAATTTGCTCGGCACGGTCTGGGCGTTTTCCGCCCTGCCGCTGCAGCCGGCGGCGCTGGTGGGGGTGCATGGGCTGTCGCTGCTGACGGTGTTGATCGCCTGTCTGCCGGCGCTGCGGAGTTGGCGCTGGGGGGCGCTGGGGGTGGTGGTGCTGGCCGGGTGGATGGGGTTTGGGGCGTGGCGGCTGGCCGATGCGGAGCCGGCGCTGGAGGAGACCCGGCTGATCCTGGTGCAGGGCAATGTGGCGCAGGACCTGAAATGGCAGGAGGATCAGCGCCTGCCGATCTTCCAGCGCTACCTGCGGCTGACCGAGGAGGCCGGGCGCGCGGCGCATGAGGCCCACCCCCATGCGCGTATCGTGGTGATCTGGCCTGAGACTGCGAGCCCCTTTCTGCTGGCGCAGGATGAGCAGGCACGCCGCGCCATTGCCGCAGCCCTGCCGCCTAATGCAGTGCTGCTGGCCGGCACGGTTCGGGCGGATTGGGGGGCGGATGGGCGGCTGGCGCGGGTTTATAATTCCCTGGTGGGGGTGGGGCCGGATGGGGGGCTGCTGACGGTTTTTGACAAGGCGCATCTGGTGCCCTTTGGCGAATACATGCCGCTGGGCGGGCTGCTGCCCATTCGGATGGTGACGGGGGGGATGGATTTCACCCCGGGCCCTGGGCCGGTTTCGATCAGCCTGCCGGGGATACCGGCCTTCAGCCCGCTGATCTGCTATGAGGTGATTTTTCCGGGGCAGGTGGTGGGGGCCGAGCGCCCGGCCTGGCTGCTGAATGTGACCAATGACGCCTGGTTTGGGCATTCCGCCGGGCCTTATCAGCATCTGGCCAGTGCCAGGTTGCGGGCGGTGGAGGAGGGCCTGCCGATGGTGCGGGTGGCGCAGACCGGGATTTCGGCGGTGTTTGACGCGCGCGGGCGGGCGCTTGGCCGCCTGGGCCTGGGTGGCACTGGCAGCCTCACGGCCTGGCTGCCGCCGGTGGCGGTGCCCACGATCTTCTCCTGGCTAGGCCTTCTGATTCCTGGTTTTTTTGCGATGATTGCCCTGTTGGCGAGCAAATTTTGGCGAGGTCACTACAAATCTATGCAAGAGCAAAATTAAATTTGAGACTTCTCAAAAACATTGACGTCTTCCTCCCCATAGCTTAACAAAATCGCAACGGGCAAAATGCCGAACTTCATTTGAGGACAGGCTGACAGGGCGCGAGAGCCAGCACTTGTATCCTCTCAGACAGTGGTTCGGCACCACGAAGCGGGAGCGTATGGATCGAGCGATGCCCAGCGGGGATACTATCGAGCGGAACGATAAGGAGCATCGGCCCAGCCCGATTGACGTTCACGTCGGCGGGCGGGTGAGGCTGCGTCGCACCTTGCTTGGCATGAGCCAGGAACGTCTGGGTGAGGCGCTGGGGCTGACCTTTCAGCAGGTTCAGAAATATGAGCGCGGGGCAAACCGGATTGGTGCCTCGCGGCTTTTCGACCTCGCGCGCGTGTTGGATGTGCCCATTGGGTTCTTCTTTGACGATATGTCCGATGCCATGGGCGGCTCGATGGCGGTGACAAGGCGCGTGGCCGGTTTCGCCGAAACCCAGGATGGGTTTGAGGATGATACCCTGCATCGCCGCGAAACCCTGGAATTGGTGCGCGCCTATTACCGCATTAACGATCCTGCGGTGCGCAAGCGCGTTTTTGACCTGATCAAGAGCCTCACGCCGAGCGAATAAGGGCTGGGTCTGGCGGGGCCGCAATCCTGCCGGCGGATATCACCACATCGCCGGGCTGCAGCCGCAGCACCCCATCAGCCGCGGCCGGGCGGCCCAGGCCCAGCGCCTTGGCGAGGCCTGCATGGTCGCTCAGCCAAACCCCATCCTGCAGCCGTGCTGGTTCCGGCCGCAGGCCTTCGTGGTAATCCTGGAAATCCTCCCGCCGCCAGCCTCCATCGGCGGTGATAAAGGCGCGGCCCTGCTGCGGCAGAGGGAAGCTTTGCGCCAGGGCCTGGCCGAGTGCCATGGCCTGATGCTGCGGCAGGGGGGGCAGGCGCGCGGCCTCGGCCAGGACTGCCAGGGCTGGGGCGGCCGCATGCGCGGCCTCGATCACCGCGCGATAGTGCTGGGCGATCATCGCCGGGCTGAGCTGCTCGGCCACGAAGCGCTGCCCGGCCTCGCCCAGGGCGCGCCGCCGGGCCGGGGCGGTGGCCAGGCTTGCGATGGCCTGGGTGAGCGCTGCATCGGGGAAATCCTCCGCCAGCCGCAGCGCCGCCGCTGCGGGCAATTCGGCCATGCTGCCCTTGGCATTGACGATGCAGGCGAGCCCGGCGGCGAGGGTATCGATCACCGCGCCGCTGGTTTCGCCCTGATGGCGGCCGCGCAATTGCACGGCGATATCGGCCGCTGCCAGCCAATCCTCATAGGCGGCGCGGGCCAGCCCGCCGGTCAGCCGGATGGGCCGGTTGCTGGGCTGCCCGCCCATGCTCAGCCCTTGGGCCTGGGCCGCGGCTTGCATGGCGCTTTCCAGCCCTTGCTGCACCGCGCCCACGAAGGCCAGCACGGCATCTGGCGGCAGACTGGCCCTGCCGAAGGCTTCGATCAGCCGCAGCGGCAGCTTCTTCGGCACGCAGGCGCCAAAGCTCGCCACCACGAGCTGGTCCTCTGTCAGGCCCAGCCGGGCCCGTGCCGCCGCGCGCGCGGGTAGGGCCAGGGGGCGGCGCAAATGCGCCACCACATGTATATTGCTGAGCGGGTCCGCGCCATGGGCGCTGCGCAGCATCTCCCGCGCGGCCTCGGAATGCACGATGGTGGCGAGGCTGCCCGCCATCACCTCGGCCGACATGGTCAGCGAGCCTGCGACCGCATCGGCATCACCCTCCAGCGCTGCCAGCAGCGCCGGGTAGCCGTGATTGGTGTAGATTGAGGCCAGCAGGGCGGCTTCTGGGTTGGCTTCGGATTGCGCCGCCCAGCGCCGGTATTCCGGCATGGCGACATCATGCAGCACCGCCACCGCCGGGCGCAGCGGCACCAGCCCCTGATGCTGGAAATGATGCAGCGCGCCATTGCCCAATTGGTGCAGCAGCCGCGCCGTGGCATGCGGTGCGGCTGCCAGGGCGGCGGGTGGCATCCAGGCAAAGCCGGCGGCGATGCCTTCCATCGGCCGGCTCTCGCTGACCAGGGTGATGCGGTAATGCGCCGCCAGCGCGGGCAGCAATTCGGCGGTGTAATCGGCGATGCCGCTGGCTTGGGGCGGCAGGGGGCTGGTGACCACGAGTGGCGGCAGGGCGGGGCGCGGCGGGCCGGCCCAGCCTTCCATTGCCGCCCAGCCGCGCCGGGCGCTGTCCAGCCAGCTATGCCGCGCGGCCTGGCCGGGCCCCCAGCGGCGCAGGGCCTGGGCCAGGGCGGCATCGCCCAGCACCAGGGCCATCACCCGCGCCATATCAGTGATATCGAGCGGGTCGAACAGCACATCCTGCCGGCCCGCCAACTCCGGCAGGGCGCCGGCATGGCTGGCGGCGAAGGGCGCGCCTGCCGCCATCGCCTCGGCCAGCGGCAGGCCGAAGCCCTCGGCCAGGGAGGGCAGCACGAAGAGCGCGGCATGGGCGTAGAGTGCCGGCAGCGCCGCATCCTCCACCTTACCCAGATGCAGGATCATGCCCTCGGCCAGCCCTGCCTCGCGCGCCAGGCGCTGCAGATGCTCGGCCGGGATGGTGCCGGTGACGACCAGGCGCAGCCCATCGCGCAGGCTGGGCGGCAGCAGGCCGATGGCGGCGATCAGCCTTGCCTCGTTCTTGCGGATGTCATTGAGGCCGAGGCAGAGGATATAGCGGCCCGTGACCGGGGCTGGCCCCGTTTGGGGAGCGAAGAATGGCGCGGCTACACCGCCGCCCACCCGCACCAATTGCCCGGGCGCCATGTCGAGATGCGCCAGCCCCTCCTGCCGGGTTGCTTCGGAATTGCACAGCAGCCCGTCCATGCCGCGCAATTCCAGCAATTGGCGCATATACCAGGGCACCAGCCCGGCATCGCGCCAGGGGCCCTCCAGATATTCGGCGCGGCGGGTGAGGGGGATGAGGTCATGCAGCGTGGCCACATGGCGCGGCCGGGGCAGGGCGGCCGGCCAATTGGTGACCAACTGGTCGTTCCAGCCTTCAAAGACGCTGCCCAGATGCACCATGTCCGGCGCCAGGGCGAGAATGGCCTGGGCGCGGATATGCTCGGCCAATTGGCGCAGCGGATGATGCGGCTCGGCCCCCGCCGCGCAGCCTTCCGGCGGGGTGAAGTGGTGGATATGGCCGGCCCCCAGCAGGGGGGTGAATTCCGCCTCCAGCAGGGCGGCGGATTCGGACTGCGCGGCATTGAGCAGCAGCAGCACCTCGTGGTGTTCGCCGCGCGTGGCTGCCAGTGCCCGGGCGAATTCGAGCGAATAGCGCCCCAGACCGGAATGGCGGCTGCTGCCCTGGGCGCCTTGCAGGTCGAGCAGCAGCCTCATGCCACCCGCCCCTGGCCGCTGCCATGGCTGGCGGCCAGGGCCCAGATCTGTTGCGGGGCTGCGGGCTGTGGCGCCCCGGGGGCAGAGGCAGGGACAGAGGCCGGGGCAGGTGCGGGGGCCATGGGAGGAGCCAGGGCGGCGGGCGGGTCATCGGCGAAGCGCAGCGCGGCCTGGGCCAGCGCATCCCAATCCGCAAGCTGCCATTGCGGGCCTGTCATGCGGATATCCTGCGCAATGACACGGGCGGCCTGGGCCTCGGGCAGCAGCATGGCGGCGATGGCCTGGGCGGTGGCGCGGCTATCCAGCGGGTCCAGCCCATCGGCCTCGGCCACACCCAGGCAGGGGCGGCGGGCCTGGGCGGCGGCCAGGGCCAGTGCTGGCCAACTGCCATCGGTGGCGGTGGCCAGCAGGCATTGCGCGCCGGCGATCAGCGCGGGCAGCGGGCCCAGCCCTTCCACCCCGGCCATGCCGATGGCCGGTAGCGGGCCATCAAGGCCGAGCAGGGCCGGCAGGTTGGGCTGGGAGGCACGCAGCAGCATCCAGGCCTCTTGCAGCCAGGGTGGCGCGCCATCGGCGATGATGTAGCGCCCCGGGGGCGCTTCGCCCGCCATGCTCTGGGGCAGCAGCGGAGGGGGCATGGGCAGGGTGGCGCGCCCGATATCGGCCAGGGCTGGGGCCGCCGCGCCGGCCGGCATGGCCAGCAGCAGCGCATCGAAGCTGGCATGCTCATGCAGCGCTGCCACCAAATCCGCGGCGACGCGATGGGGCGTGGTCAGTGCCATGGGCTCGGCCAGCACCAGGCTGACCCGGGCGCCGCGGGCGCGTGCCTGGGCCAGCACCGCCTGTGAGGGGCCCACCCCCAGCACCAGCACCCTATCCCCGGGGCCGGCTGTGATGCTCTCCAGCCTGCCGGCCAGTTCCGCCAGCATCTGGCGCTGGTGGTCGGGCGTGGCGGTCAGCAGCCCATGGGCGAGGCGTTGCGGCAGGCCCTGCAAGCCGCCCTGCATTTGGTCGATCACCGCGAAGCGCAGCCCGGCCTGCGGCTGGCGGGCCAAGGATTGGGCCAAGGATTGGGCGAGGCCCAGGCGCCATTGCCGGGCGGCCCAACTGCCCCGGCTCAGCCCATGGCCGAGGATGGGCGCTGGCGGCGCGCCGGGTGGCGGGGCCAAGACGGCGGAGATGTCGATGATGGTGCCTGGCCCTTCCGGCAACGTGGCGGGAAGGGCGCGCGCCTGGGCATGGGCGAGCATGGTGGGCGCGTCTGGCTCGCCCAGAGCAGCGGCCTGGCTGAGGCTTTCGATGGCGCTGGCATGCTCGCCGGCCATGCTGCGCATATTGCCCAATTGCACCAGGATAGCCGTGGCCTGCGGCCTGCGTTGCAGATAGGCGGCGTAGAGGCGGGCCGCTTCTGCCCAATGGCCGCCATCACGCGCCAGATTGGCCTGTTTGCGCAGCCGCCATGCCGGGGTGGGGAAGGTAAGGCGTGGCAGGCGGCGGCGGGGGATTGCGCTGGCTTGGGGGGCTGGCGGTGCCTCGGCCATGGGCGCGGGGGGCGGCGCTTCCTCCGGGGGGGGCTCCGGTTGGGCCGGGGCAGGTGCCTCGGCTGCGGTGATGGTGATGCGCTGCAAGGCGATGCAGAGCTGGCGCATATCGGCACCATGCTGCTCGCCCGGGCGTTCGAGCTGCAGGTGCAGCCGCAGCATGGCGCTGCCATCCAAAGCGCCGCTGACGCTGATCTCGAAGGGGCCATGCTGCGGCACGGTGTGGCGCGCGGGCGAACCGCCCTCGATCTGCAGCGTGACTGTATTGTCCATCGGCCAGCCGGGGGTGGAGAGCAGCAGGGTCACCGTCACGGTGCTGCCCGGCGCGGCATCGGTTTCGGCGAGAAGCTGGGCGAAGCGGCCGCGCATCCAGGTGCCGCCGGCCTCGCAAGGGAACCAGCCGCTCGCCAGCGACACCGCCTGGGACAGGGTGAGGCTTGCGCCCTGGGCATCCTCGCCCTGGCTGGCTACTGCAATGCCGATGCTGCTCTGCTGCCCCAAGGCCAGAAGCAGCGGGGTGGCGGGCGGTGCGGCCTGGCGGGGGGGCAATGCCTGCAGCCTTGCTGTTTCGTCCAGCAGGTGGCGGGTGACTTCGGGCCATTGGCGGGGGGTGAATTCGGCCATGATGCGCGCCTGCATGGCGGCGAGTGCCGGGCGGTTGTGCAGCCAGGCGCGGATGGCGGTGATCCATGCCGGCACGTCCAGCGGGTCGGCATAGGTGACGAGGTCACCACCCACTTCAGGCAGGGCTGCGGTATTGGCGGCGATGCAGGCGCGGCCGAAGGACAGGCTTTCACCCACCGCCAGGCCCCAGCCCTCGGCAAAGCTGGGCATGAGGGTGAAGAGGCAGCCGCGATAGACCGCCTCCAGTGCGGCATCCGACAGGCCATGGACGATCATGATACGGCCATTGAGATAGCGCGTGGCATCAAGCTGGCCGATGAGGTCGCCCACCCGCCAGCCCGGCCTTCCCACCAGCACCAGCGGTGGCGGGTTGTCGCCCTCCTCGATCATCCGCGCCCAGGCGTGGAAGAGAAGCTGGTGGTTTTTGCGCGCCTCGATGGTGGAGACGGCCAGGATATAGTCGCGCCCCTCCAGATCGCCCAGCGCTGCCGGCCAGTCACGCAGCCAGCCCGGCCGGGGCGGGCGCTCCAGGCCGAAGCTATGCGCCAGCGGGATGGGCACGGTTTCAATCGCCGGATAGCCGCGCTGGGCGGCGATCCGGCGGAAGGCGCTTGCGGAATATTCCGAGATGGCGAAGGCGAAATCCCAAAAGAACAGCCCCTCATTGAGGCTTTGGTTGAAAAAGGATGTGGTGTCGGTGGTGGTGAATTGCGGGTGGCTGGCGGGGAACATGTCGTAGATCAGCACGCCCAACCGCACGCCTTGCGCGCGCAGCGAGGCATAAAAGCCCGGCGCGCCGGCGAAGAACCAATGCGCGCCGAGCACCACGAAGGCGGCGCCGCTGCGGGGCGTGACGCGCAGGGCCGCGCTGCGCAGCTGCTCGACCAAGGGCCGGGCCAGCGCCACATCGCGCCTGGTGCCGGTGCAATAGGCCAGCAGGGCCTGCATATCCGCCGGCCGTGGGGCGAAGAGCGTGCCATGGGCGAGGGCTGGAAAGACGGCGATGCAATTCCCCCCGCGCGGCCCCGCCCGGCCCTGCAACATGGCGGCGAGAATGCCCAACTGCACCCGCTGGATGCCGGAGATATTGCCGGTCTCATGCAGGAATTGCAGCAGGTCCTGGATATCGAGCAGGATGGAGGCGGGGTGTGGTTCGGGTGGGGGGCGCTGGGGGGTGATCTCCAGGATGCGGGCCTCCTCGGCAATGCCGAAGCTGTCCTCCAGTGCTGCGGCGCGCAGCAGGGCCTCATTCGCGCCATCGCCATAGCCGGCCATGCGCTGCCAATGCGCGGCGGTGAGGAGGAAGGCGGGCTCCTCCGGCCATTCTGCGCGATTCGTCTCGATGATGCGCATGGAAGCGGCCCAATCCCGCCGCTGTGCGGCATGGCTGGCGGCGGTGAACCAATCAGGGCTGGGTGCGCTCATGCCGCGCGGCGGTTCTGGCCGGTGGGGGTGGCGTGGGCGCCGTGCCGATATGTCGAGGTCATGCTGACCGTATCCGAGCGTTCATGCTGCGATGTTCATATCACAGCATAAATTTTTTCGGAATATGCGAGCGTATGGGCGTTATTCAGCGGGCTGCGCCACGGCCCTGCCATTGAGGTGAGAGAGTTTTGAAGCCTTGCGGCTGCGCAAGGCGGCTCGAGCAATGCGGGACGACAAAAAACTAGAGGCGAATGCGTCCTGGATTGAGAATCCCTTCCGGGTCCATCACCGCCTTCACCCGGGCCGCGATGGCCGCCAGCGGCGCGGGTTCGGCCGGCACGACCGGCACGGCGGAGCGCAAGCCATCCGGTGCGCGGAACAGGGTGAAGCTGCCGGCCTGGGCGGCGGCCATGACGGTGGCATGCGCCGCCTCGGTGGCCGGGCCGGCCACCCAGATCAGCCCACCGCCCCAATCGAGCATCAGCCGAAACCCGGCAAGGGCGGCGCAGGCGGAAGGCGCGGCGCTGGGCGGCAGGGAGAGGCGCCACACCGCCTCATCCGGCGTGGCGCCCAGGGCCGTGGCGTCGCGCACCGCCCGCCAGGTGGCGAGGCCCTGCTCAGCGTCCAGCTGCCGGGCGGCGCCGAGTGGTGCCAGATCCTCGCGCAGCCGCGCCATGCGATAGGCCACGCTCTCGGTGAAATCCTCCAGCCGCAGCAGCGCGGTGATGGCGCTGCCTTGCAGCAGAATGGCTGCGCCCGAGACGCCATAGGGTGAGCCCAGCCCGGCGCTGAGCACCCGGATGCCGGCGGCGATATCGGCGACATCCACCGCCAGGGTGGCGCTTTCCTCCGGCTGGGGCAGGACTTTGAAGGTGATTTCCGTCAGCACACCCAGCGTGCCGTGGCTGCCGCATAGCAGCTTGCACAGGTCAAGCCCGGTGACGTTTTTCAGCACCCGCCCGCCGGAGCGAAACACCTCGCCATCGCCGCGCACGGCGCGGATGCCCAGCACATGGTCGCGCATCGCCCCCCAGGTGATGCGGCGGGGGCCTGAGAGGTTGCTGGCGGTGATGCCGCCCAGGCTTGGCCCTTCGGTGGCGCCGAACAGCGCGCGGAAATCCGGCGGTTCGGCGATGATCTGCTGGCCCTTTTCGGCCAGCGCGGCCTCGATCTCGGCGATTGGCGTGCCGGCGCGGGCGGAGATCACCAATTCGGATGGTTTGTAGAGGGTGATGCCGGTCAAAAGCCGGGTGGAGAGGCTGCGCGCGGCCTGCACCGGGCGCAGCATGGCGCGCTTGGTGCCGCGGCCCTCGATGGCGAGGGGTTCGCGCGCGGCATGGGCGGCGGTGATGGCGGCGACCACGCCGGCCTCATCGGTGGGGAGCAGGGTGTTCATGCGAAGGCCGGATTGCCTTCGAGCGGGAAGACCTTGGCCGGGTTGAGCAGCCAATCTGCATCAAAGGCGGTCTTGATGGCGCGTTGGATATTCAATTCGCCCGGGGTGAATTGCGCCGTCATCAGGTCGCGCTTTTCGATGCCCACGCCATGCTCGCCGGTCAGGCAGCCGCCCACTTCGACGCAGAGCAGCAAAATCTCTGCGCCGAGTTTTTCCGCCCGGGCGAAGCTGTCAGGGTCATTGGCATCGAACATGATCAGCGGGTGCAGATTGCCATCACCGGCATGGAAGACATTGGCGACTTTCAGCCCATGCTTATCCGACAATTCGGTGATGCGGCCGAGCACATGGGGCAATTCGCCGGTGGGGATGGTGCCATCCATGCAGAGGTAATCGGGGCTGATGCGGCCCACCGCGCCGAAGGCGCCCTTGCGGCCCTTCCAGATCGCCAGGGATTGCTCGGGGCTTTCGGCCACCTTCATCGAGATGGGGTTGAATTGCGCGCAGATGGCGCGGATGCGGTCGAGCAGCGCGTCCTGCTCGGCCACCGAGCCTTCGACCTCGATGATCAGCATCGCTTCGGCATCGAGCGGATAGCCGGCATGGGCGAAGGCCTCGCAGGCATGGATGCAGGGGCGGTCCATGAATTCGAGCGCGACGGGGATGATGCCTGAGCCGATTATGGCATCGACCGCCTGGCCGGCGACGGGGATGGAATCGAAGGCGGCGAGCATGGCCCGCGCACCTTCGGGGCCGCGCAGGATGCGCACCGTGACTTCGGTGACCATGCCGAGTTGGCCTTCGGAGCCGGTGATGAGGCCGAGCCAATCATAGCCGGCGGCATCGAGGTGGCGGCCGCCGATATCGATCACTTCGCCCTCGATGGTGACGAATTTCAGCCCGAGCAGGTTATTGGCCGTCACGCCATATTTCAGGCAATGCGCGCCGCCGGAATTCATCATCACATTGCCGCCGATCATGCAGGCCAATTGGCTGGAGGGATCGGGCGCGTAGAAGAACCCATCGGCGGAGACGGCATTGGTGATGCCGATATTGGTCACGCCCGCCTGCACCACGGCCAGGCGGTCAGCATAATCGACCTCCAGGATGGCGTTCATTCGCATCAGCCCGACCACCACCGCATCGGCCAGCGGCAGGGCGCCGCCGGAGAGGGAGGTGCCGGCGCCGCGGGGGATCACCCGCACGCCGTTCTGGTGGCAAAAGCGCAGCACCGCCGCCACCTCTTCCGTCGTGCGCGGTAGGGCGACGGCGAGCGGCATTTGCCGATAGGAGGGCAGGCCATCGGTCTCATAGGGCTTCATGCGGATGGTTTCGGTGATCAGCCCATCCGCCGGCAGCAGCGCGGCCAGGCCGGCGATGATCTCGGGGCGGCGGGCCATCACATCGGCTTTGGGGTCTGGCAGGCGGATCATGGGCGGGTGTCCCGGTTGCGGCTTTGGCCGAAGATGTTCTCTGCCACGGCTTGCGACAAGGCTGGCCAATGCTAGAATCGCCTGCCAGCCCAACCAAGGCCAAGGGACCACCCATGAAATCGATCGTCGTGACCGCCATTGCCATGCTGGCCCTGGCCTTGCCGGCCCAGGCCCAGCGCAATGGCAGCTATACTGTGGATGGCGCGGATATGGCCGGGGCGAAGTACCAGGGCACGGTGCAGTTACAATCCACCGGGCAGCAGACCTGGCGCGTGACCTGGCGCATTGCCGGCGATACCACGAATGGCGTGGGCGTGCTTTCCAATGGTGTGCTGGCGGTGGCCTATACCCAGGGGCGCGAACTGGGTGCTGTGGCCTATGTGGTGAATGCCGATGGCAGTCTCTCCGGCCGTTTCACCCAGGGCCGCGAGGGCGGCGTGGGAACTGAGCGCTGGTTGCCGCGTTGAGCGAGGAACCTCAAGCGCCCCGGTGCGAGTCGTGAGCCGCGCCACCCTCATCCCCGGCCGCCGCGCCTGGCTGGCCGGTGCTGGCGCGGTTCTGGCCATGCCAGCCCTCGCCCAGCCGGCATGGCGGCCGGACCAACCCATCCGCCTCTTGGCCGGCTTCGCCCCGGGCGGGGCGGTAGATACCGTGGCGCGGCTATTGGCGCAGGCCATGGGGCCGCTGCTGGGGCAGCAGGTGCTGGTGGAAAACCGCCCCGGTGCCGGCGCCAATCTCGCCGCCGAGGCCGTGGCGCGCAGCGCCCCCAATGGGTTGACCCTGCTGATGGGCGCCTTTGCCCATGGCGTGAACCCGTCGCTGATGCGGCTGAACTATGACCCGCTGAGTGACCTCGCACCCATCACCCAGGTTTCGATGGTGCCCACGCTCATGCTCTCCTCGCCCCAGGCGCCCTTTGCCAGCGTGGCCGAGGCCCTGGCCTATGCCCGGGCGCATCCCGGCCGGCTGACCTATGCCTCTGGTGGGGTGGGCACGACGAGCCATCTGGCACCCGAGATGCTGGCGCATCTGGCCGGGGTTCGCTTCACCCATGTGCCCTATCGCGGTGGTTCGCCGGCGATGCAGGCGGTGCTGGCGGGCGATGTGATGATGTTCTTCGACAATCCGCAGCCCGCCACCCGTGGCGCGGTGGAGGAGGGCAAGCTGCGTGGCCTGGCGGTGATGCAGGATAGGCGGCTGGCGGATTACCCGGCGGTGCCCGCCATTGCCGAGGCTGGGCTGGGCGGGGAACTCACCGTGCAGTCCTGGCATGGTGTTTTCGCCCGTGGCGGCACCCCCGCCCCGGTGATTGCGGCGCTGCATGGCGCCATCACCGCCGCCATTGCCGAGCCCACCACCCGCGCGCGTATCGAGGCGCTGTCGATCACTTTGGTGGGCAGTGCGCCTTCGGCTTTTGGCGATTTTTATGCCAGCGAGATCATCCGCTGGGCGGGTGTGGTGCGCGCGGCGGGCATCCGCGCCGAATGAGCCTGCACCGCCCGGTGCTGCTGACCGGCGCTTCGGGCCGGCTGGGGCATGGGTTGGCGGCGCGGCTGGCGGCGGCGGGGGTGGTGCTGCGGCTGACGGACCGCCATGCCTTCCCCGGGGCCCTGCCGCCCGGCGCCAGCTTCACCCAGCAGGATCTGGGCGATGCGGCGGCTATCGCTGAACTGGCTTTGGGGTGTGGCACCATTCTGCATTTTGGCGGCGTGCCGAATGAGGGGCCGGGCTTTGAGAGCATTCTCGATGCCAATCTGCGCGGTTGTTTTCACGTCTATGAGGCGGCGCGGGCGGCGGGAGCGCGGGTGGTTTTTGCCTCCTCCAACCATGCTTTTGGCTTTCATCCCCGCCCGGGCGAGGCCGCCGCGAGGCTGGAGGCTGATTGCGCCTATCGGCCGGACACATTTTATGGCCTGTCGAAGGTCTATGGCGAGCAGATGGGCCGGCTTTATTGGGACAAGCATGCGGTGGAGAGCGTGCAGTTGCGCATTGGCTCCTGCACCGCCACGCCGCAGGATGCCCGGGCGCTGGCCACCTGGTTCTCGCATGAAGATCTGGCCCGGTTCTGCCTGGCGGCGATTGCCGCACCGCGCACGGGGTGGGCGGTGATTTGGGGCGCCTCGGCCAATCCGGCCAGCTTTTGGGGTGGCGATGACCGCGCGCTGCTGGGCTGGGAGCCGCAGGACAGCGCCGAGGCCTGGCGGGCGGAGATCGAGGGGCGGGTCAGCGCTGACCCGCTGGTGGAGCGTTTTCAGGGCGGCGCCTTTTGCGCCCTGGATTGGCCGCCGGGGCGGGGGCGCGGTTGATCACTGAACTGGCCCAGGGGGCGGCGCGGGCCCGGCTGGCACCGCATCTCGGCGGGCGGGTGACCGCGCTCAGCCTCGCCGCGCCCGGGCGGGAAGCGGTGGAATTGCTGCTGCCCTTCCCCGAGGATACGAGCGAATTGCTGCATTGGCCCAAGGGGGGGATTTACCCGCTGGTGCCCTATTCCGGCCGCATCCGCGATGGGCGGCTGCGCGGGGAGGGGGGCGAGGTGGCGCTGCGGCCGCATCCTGATGCCGCGCCGCATACGCTGCATGGCCCGGCGCATCGGCGGGGCTGGGAATTGCGCGCGGTGACGGGCTGCACCGCCCGCATGGTGCATGACCACCCTGGCGATGATGAATGGCCTTGGGCCTTGCGCGCCGACCTGGCGGTGGCGCTGCCCGCGCCGGATTGCTGCAGGCTGGAATTGCGGCTGGAAAACACCGCGGGCATCCGGGCGCCGGCCGGGCTGGGCCTGCACCCCTATCTGACCGCGCCTGACGGCAGCGGCCTGGGCCTCTCGGCGGCGAGGGAGTGGAAGCTGGATGCCGCGGTGCTGCCCGAGGCGACGGCGCCGGCCATGCCGGGTGTTGCGTGGGATGGCGCGGTGGCGGGGCCGGTGACGCGGCAATTGAGCGACTGGGGTGGGCAGGCGGTTCTGCGGCTGCCGGGGCAGGGCATATTGACGCTGCAAGCGAGCCCAGGGCTGGGCCATCTCGTGCTGCATAGGCCCGCGGGAGTGGATTGGCTGTGCCTGGAGCCGGCGAGCCATGTGGTGGATGGCTTCAACCTGCACGCGCTGGGTGTTGCGGGCACCGGGGGCCTCTGGCTGGAGCCTGGCGCGGTGATGTGCGCCTGGATGACGCTCACCCTGGCCTGAACGAAAAAGGGAGGCTCACGCCCCCCCGCAACGCCGCGAGCCGCGAAGGCTCAGCCCTGGCGGGCTTTGAAGCGCGGGTTCTTCTTGTTCAGCACGTAGAGCCGGCCGCGGCGGCGGACGACAACGCAGTTTTTGTCCCGCAGCTTGGCGGATTTGAGGCTGTTACGGATCTTCATCGGAAAAACCTGATCGAGATGGGGCCCGAGACGGGCCATATGGGAGGGGGGTGATTACAAACCGCCGGACCTGCCGTCAACCCAGCAAGAGGTGCTGCGGGATACGAAGGCCGAGAGAAACCGGCAAAGGCCATTCCTCCCGCACGGTGCGCAGCTTGCGAAAGCCGGCCTTGAGGTAATTGGGCAGGGCGCGCGGGTGGTCGGCCGTGCATGTGTTCACCATCAGGGCGGTGCAGCGGCCTTGCCAGGCGGTAAAGATGGCGTGGTGCAGCAGGGCATAGCCCAGGCCCCTGCCCAGCGCCCAGGGCAGCAGGCCGAAATAGGAAAGGTTGACCAGCGGTGCGTGGCCACGGTCGAGTTCATAAAACCCGGCCGGTTCGCCCTTGACCATGAGCACATGAATGTCGGTGCCTGGCGCATCGAGCACGGCGCGCAACTCGCGCTCGCTGAGCGTCCGGCGCAGCCACCAGCAATAATCCTGGCCGACAGTGTCGTAGAGGAAGCGGTAATAGGCCGAGGAGCAGCGCGGCACGCTCACCACCGAGGCCTCGGCGGGCAGGGCGGGCACCACGCCCAGCACCGGCCTGTCCATCCGCAGGAAGGTGACGTCGACGCCGATAATCTGCACGGCTTGCACGCTATTGCTCGAGGAAGCTACGCAGTTTGCGCGAGCGGCTGGGGTGCTTGAGTTTGCGCAGCGCCTTGGCCTCGATCTGGCGAATACGCTCGCGGGTGACGTTGAATTGCTGGCCGACCTCTTCGAGCGTGTGGTCGGTGTTCATGCCGATACCAAAGCGCATGCGCAGCACGCGCTCCTCACGCGGGGTAAGGGAGGAGAGCACCTTCGTCGTTTGTTCGCGCAGATTGGTTTGAATTGCCGCGTCGAGTGGGATGATGGCGTTCTTATCCTCGATGAAGTCGCCCAGATGGCTGTCTTCCTCATCGCCGATGGGGGTTTCCAGCGAGATCGGCTCCTTGGCGATCTTGAGCACCTTGCGGACTTTTTCCAGCGGCATGCCGAGCTTTTCGGCCAGTTCTTCGGGCTGCGGCTCGCGGCCGATCTCGTGCAGCATCTGCCGGCTGGTGCGGACCAGCTTGTTGATCGTCTCGATCATATGCACCGGGATGCGGATGGTGCGCGCCTGGTCGGCGATGGAGCGGGTGATGGCCTGGCGGATCCACCAGGTGGCGTAGGT
>NZ_JBBARU010000029.1:0-34880 GCF_040399605.1 Rhodovarius sp.
ATTGCCTCCGCCCGCACGCCAGAATACAATGTTATTGCCGGAGCCGGGATCGATGACATCACCACCCGCGCCACCGTCGATCGTGTCGTTGCCGTCTCCGCCATCGATCACGTCTTCGGCGGCGGTGCCTGTGATGCTGTCATTACCGGCCGTGCCTTTAAAATTGGCCATGCGTCAGAAGCCTTTCCCAATTGCGATGTTGGGATTGGGCGAAGTGCCGCCCAGAATGCGCGCAGCAAACCGATCACTGCCCGCATTCGGGTGAGCAGCCGCCACACCAGCCAGCCGGAAGCCGGTGCTGCCCTTGAGGCGGCAAAGGTCGATCGATGATGAAAAACACATTGCAGGAATTCCTGGTTGGAAATGGTCCGGATCAAACCACCCAACCAGAATATAATATATAATGCAATAGAATATTCATGGTCGCCCAAGCGATAAATACCGCATTGCAGGCCGTAGCTTATTCCCCAGCCAAGCTAGGCCGCGCATCTGCGTAGCCAGCCTTACCAGCCCTTCTGCGCGCACACCCATCCGACCAGCAGCCTGGTCCGTCACACCGCAGTGCAGAATGCCGTCCGGGGGTCCGATCGCCGTGGCGGTTCAGCAGCGCAATCTGCAGCCGCGCCGCCACAAGGCCAAACGGGCACCGCTCATCGTGCCGGCGGCACATTGCTCCGATCAACCAGCAGGTGCCCGACATTGACCTGCCCCAGCCCCCTTTCGCCGCGCAGCCAGCGCGCCATGGTATCCATGCCCAGCCGGCCCCAGGCCACCGGGTTGAGTTCCACGGTCAGCCCAATATCGCCCCGGCGCACCGCGGCAAGGGCTGGCGGAATGCCGTTCAGCCCGGTCACCACCACCTGCCCCGTCCGCCCGGCCTGGCCCAGCGCCTGCGCAGCGCCGAGGGCAATATCGTCATTGCCGCCATAAATCGCCTTGAGATTGGGGTGGGCCACCAGCAAATCCTGCGCCACCCGCAGCCCCTCCTCGCGGGTGAGGGCGATGTCACGCCGCGCCACGATGCGCACGCCCGGGCTTGCGGTCATCACCTCGTTAAACCCGGTGGCGAGATTGCGGAAAGTGGCCGCTCCCTGCGGGCCGGCAATGATGGCCACCTCGCCCGCATTGTTGATGGCGCGCAGCATCCACCGCGCAATGTCGCGACCAATGCCCACCTCATCCATCGCCACAAAGGCCGATTGCTGCGGGCTATCAGCATGGCGGGCGATGGAGATGATGGGGATATTGGCGCCGGAAGCCGCCTCATAGGCCGCGCGCGTCGCGCGCGCATCGATGGGCGAGATCAGAATGCCCGAGACGCGCTGGGCAATGAGGTCGAGCACGCCATTATTCTGCGCCACCACATCCTCATTGGCCGTCACGAAGCGGGTGCGCCAGCCCAGCTCAGTCGCCCGCGCCTCCATGCCGCGCCGCATGGCGATGTAGAAAGGGTTGGTGTCGGAGGAGAGCGAAACGCCCACCACCACCTCCTGCGCCAGACCAGGGCGGGCCAGCACGGGCATGGCCAAAGCGGGCAGCAGGAACAGGTTTCGTCTTTGCATGGGGTCCTCCTTTTGGGTTCAGTCGCGGCGGGCGTGGCGCAGCCGGTCCGCCGCGGCGGCAGCCACAATCACAACGCCAATCGCGATGCGTTGCCAGTAGCTGTCCACATTCATCAGGTTCAGCGCATTGCCCAGCACCACAATGATGAGCACGCCGGCAATGGTCTTGGCCAGCCGGCCCTCGCCACCATAAAGCGAGGCGCCGCCCACCACCGCCGCGGCAATGGCCATGAGTTCATAGAATTCGCCCGAGGTGGGCTGGCCGCTTTGCAGCCTCGCCGCCAGCATCACGCCAGCCACCCCCGCCATGGCGCCACACCAGACATAGGCGGAGGCGCGGATGCGCCCGGTATTAATCCCCGCCAGATAGGCAGCCTGGGCATTGCCCCCGGTGGCATAAAGCCGCTTGCCATAGGCGCTGCGGTGCAACACCCACCACAGCAGGCCAAAGAGCACAATCGGCGTCCAGGTCAGCAGCGGCACGCCCCAAAGCCGGGCTCGGCCATAGAGGATAAACGCATCGGGCAGCCCCTCCTCGCCCATGATCGGCCGCCCGCCGGTGAGCAGCAGCACGACGCCGCGCACCACCACCATGCTGCCCAGCGTGGCGATGAAGGGATTAAGGTCGAGCCTGGTGACCAGCAGCCCATTCAGCAGCCCCACCAGGCAGCCCACCGCAATGCCCGCCGCCACCCCCGCCCCGGTGCCAAATTCCAACATGACCACCGCCGCCGCGCAGCCCGCAGCCGCCACGGTGGAGCCCACCGAAATATCAAAGCCACCCGAGATGATCACATAGGTCATGCCCATGGCGACCACCGCCATCACCGAGGCCTGCAGCATGACATTGCTGATATTCACCGCACTCAAAAACCGGTCGGTCATCAGCGCCGTGCCCAGGCAGAGAATGGCCAGGATGATGACGGGCATCTGGTCGAGAAAACGCTGCCTCATGCGCCCAGCGCCTGGCGCAGATGCGCCTCGGTGAAGCGCGGCTCGGCGCGGTGGAAGCGCTCCTGCACCCGGCCCTGGCGCATTGCCACCACCTCATCGGCCAACGCCAGCAATTCATGCAATTCGGCCGAGGCGAAGATCACCGCCCCACCGCCGGCGGCAAAACCATCCACCAGCCCCAGCACGGCGCGCTTGGCGGAGACATCAATGCCATGGGTCGGCTCATCCAGCAGCAGGGTGTGGAAGCGGCCGATCAGCCAGCGGGCGAAAATGATCTTCTGCTGATTGCCGCCCGAGAGTGCCCGCGCCGGCAGGGCGGGATTGGGCGGGCGGACATCGAGGCGGCGGATCAGTTCGGCCACTGCGGCATCGGCGGCGGCGGCGTTGAACCCACCCAGCCGCGTGGTCATGGCGGCCAGATGCGGCAGCACGATATTGTCGCGCACCGAGAGGTTGGGGATCAGCGCGCGGCCACGCTCGCTGGGCACATAGCCAATGCCGGCGGCGATGGCGGCGGCCGGGCTCTTCGGGCTGCCGCCAGCCCTGCCAAATCCCCCGCGCAGCAAGGCCCCGGTGCCGGCGCCAAGCAGCCCGGCCAATCCCGTCACCTGACCAGCCCGGGCGGCCACCCCACCGCCGGGCGCGGCCAGAATCAGCCGCTCGGCCCCGGCTGGCCGGATGGCGGCTTCCTGCTGGGCATCGAGGGCGCGCCCGGTCATGTCGCGGGCGAGATCGGCCTCGGTGAAGCCGCCACGGGCGTGGCTGGCCACCTGCAGCCCATCGCGCAGCACGCTCACCCGGTCACACAGCGCGCGCACCTCATCAAGGCGATGCGAGACGAACACCACCGCCAGCCCCTCGCCCCGCATGCGCTCGAGCAGGGCAAAAAGGCGGTCCACCTCGGCGCGTTCGAGCGAGGCGGTGGGCTCGTCGAGGATGAGGATGCGCGCCTGACCTTCGGCCAATTCGCGGGCCAGCACCACGGCCTGGCGCTCGGCGAAGCCCAGCGCGTCCATCCGCCGCCTGGGGTCGATGGCCAGGCCGAGGCGCGCGAGGGCAGCCTCGGCGCGCTGTTGCACCGCCGCCTGGCGCACAGCGCCGGCGCGGCTGGGCCAGCGGCCGAGCAGCAGATTATCGGCCACACTCATCGCCGGCACGATCTGCAACTCCTGCGGCACGAGCGCGATGCCGGCCGCGCGCGCCGCATCCGGCCCCCCCGGCGCGAAGGGGCCGCCGGCGAGGCTCATGCTCCCCGAATCGGGGCGGTAAATCCCGGTGATGATCTTCAGAAGGCTCGATTTGCCAGCGCCATTCTCGCCCACCAACCCATGCGCCTCACCGGGCATCAGCCGCAGCGACACGCCGCGCAGCGCCAGGGTATTGCCAAAGCGCTTGTGCAGGTCGGTGGCGGTGAGGAGAGGTTGCATCGGCAAATCGTCGCCCGCGCTCACCCGCCGGTCAATATTGCGCCCCGCCCTGCTGGTCGATCAGGCCTGATCGAGGTTTTCCGCGATATAGGGCGGCAGGTGGAAGCAACTGACATGGATCTCGGGCGACCAGTAGCGGGTGAGGCCCACAATCCCAGCCTTTTCCGCCCGGGCGCGGATTTCTGTCGCAGAGAAGGCGCGCAGGCCCGCGGCCTTGGAGGACCAGCCCAGCGTCATGAAGCCACCCACATAAGTCGGCACGGCGGCGACATAGGCCGAGACCTCGGCGAAGAACTTGGCACGGCGGATAGAGGTCTCACGCAATTCATCGGCCTGCATGAAGGGCACGCCGCATTGGTTCACGATCAGGCCATTGGCGGTCAGGATCCGCGCGGCATTCTGATAGAATTCATCGGTGAAGAGCACCTCACCCACGCCAATGGGGTCAGTGCTGTCAACGATGATGACATCGAAGCTGGCATCGGGCGCGCGGCGGACATAATCAATACCATCGCCCACAATCACCTCGCCACGCGGATTGGTCCAGGCATCGCCGGCAATATCGGCCATATGCTCTTTGCAGAGCCGAATGACCTCGCCATCGATCTCAACCATCACGGCTTTTTCGACCGTGGAATGCTGCAGCACCCGCTTGAGCACACCACCATCACCCGCGCCGATGATGAGCACGCGCTTCGCGTCGCCATGCGCCAGCAGCGGCACATGGGTGAGCATTTCCTGATAGACGAATTCATCCCGCTCGGTGATCTGAATGACGCCATCGAGCACCATCACCCGGCCATGCGAGAAGCTCTCGAACAGCACAATGTCCTGAAATTCGGACTGGGTGCGGGCGAGCTCGCGCTTGACGAGGAAGCGCTGGCCCCAATCGGGGTAGAGGGATTCGTTGATCCAGGAATCGGTGGTCATCGGGGCACTCCATAATGCGACAGGGCGGAGCCTTACGGCCCCGCCCCGCCACAGTCACACGACAGGTTTATGTCAGCCGATCAGGCCGCGCTTATGCTCGGAAAGCTGGATGCGCTCGGGCAGGAAGCCGGTTTTCAGATGCGGGATGGCCTTATAGGGGTCGCATTCGCCGCAGACGAAGATGTCGAGAGCTGCATAATCCCGCTCGGGCCATGTGTGGATGGAGACATGGCTTTCCGCCAGCACCAGCACGCCCGAGACGCCGCCATTGGGCGAGAAGTGATGGAAATGCCCATGCAGGATGGTGGCACCCGAAGCGATGGCGGCATCGCGCAGCACCGTATCGATATGCGCGGGGTCATCCAGATTGGTTGCCCCCCACAGATCGATGATCAGGTGGGTGCCCGCGAAGCGGACGCCATTGCGCTCCACGAAGTAATCCTTCGCTTCGCTGACATGGGTGACATTGTCTTGGGTATTGCTCGAGAGCATCCCCAGCGGGAGAGCGTCCATATCGGGCACCTTTCCAACCAGAAGATGACCAGTTTCGGCTGTGCGGCCACAGCGGCCGTCGGTTCGATCAGGTCCAGAGCCGCGCATATGAGGCAAAAGCGAAGGGGGCGCAAGTGAAATCATCACCTCAGCCAAAAAAATTGCGGGCCACCCCCCGGGGTGACGCGGAACTCACCGCGCCATGGCGCTTCTCATCCGCAACTGATCCAGCCTGGCCGGCAATACCCGGAAGAGTTCCAGTTCGCGCTGCAACCGCGGCAGGTCCGCGAGGCCCCGCACCGGATCGGAGGTCAGCAGGTTGAAGGCGGCCTCCCCCGGGCTGCCGGCAAGGATGGGCCCGCGCGCCACGCGCAGGCCGGCCAGGCCCGGCGCATCCTCGGCCAGGGCCAGCAATGCCGCCTGCCGCACCAGCGCGCGCACCAGGCCCGGCTGCAATGGCGCCGACTGGCCCTGCACCGCACGGTCGAGATGGCGGCCCAGCGCCGCCGCGGCACCGGCGAAATTGCGCCTTTCGGCCAGGAATTCGGCCAAGGCTTCATCACCATCAGGGCCCAGAGCTGCGAAGGCGCTGGCCTCGCCCTGGCCTTGCCCCTGGGCGGCACGGGCGCGGGCTTCGAGCAGCGCCCGCTCACGCTGTAAGGCCGGGGCAAGCTCGGCCGCATGGCTCGCAGCGAGGGCGGCGAGCGCGCGCGGCGCGTCACGCCCACGCAAATGCAGCATGGCCAGCCGCGCCCCGGCAGCCGCGCGGGCCTCGCCGGGGCTGGTGCGGGCCATGACTTGGTTCAGCAACGCCACGGCCCGCTCCGGCAGTTCCAGCGCCACGAGCCTTTCGGCCAGCATCGTCAGCGCGGCGGTGCCATCGCCGCCGCTGGGGATGAGTTCGCGGTGGGCGTCATACATGGCCACAGCGTTGAGCGGTGTGGCTTGCTCCATGGCGCCGATGAGGGCCCGGATGATGGCCGGCTGCAAAACCGCCTGCCGGTCGGGGAATAGCGCCGCCGCCTCGCGCAGCAGCGCCAATGCGCCGGTGGCATCGCCGCCTTCCTGCCGCAGGGCGGCGATGCGGCTGCGATTGGCGATTTCATCCGCATCATTGCGCCAGGCGAAAAGGGTCTGCTCAAGGTTGCGCGCCGCGGTGATAGCATCGATCTCACCGCGGGCCAGCCGGAGTTCGGTGGCGCGGCGCATCGCCTCGGCGCGCATCCGCCTGTCACGCCCGCCCATCATGGCATCATAGGCGGCCAGCGCCGCCTCCCCCTCGCCCTGCCGCTCGGCCAATATGGCGCGGGCGAGTTCCAGCCCGGGCATTATCTGGCCACCATCGAGCAGCGCGCGCGCGGCGGGCAATTGCCGCGCATCGGCCAGCGCCTCGGCCACGCGCGGCAAGAGGTTGCGCTACAATGCCTCGGGATAGGTGCGCAGAATGGCGCGGCCATTGATCAGCAAGGCCGCCCCCTGTTCACCCTGGCCGGTGAGGGCGAGATACAGGCCGCGCCAGAGCGCCGCCTCTTGCGACACCGGCTCGATATCGAGGAGGGCGGCCTCCTCCAGCCGGCCCGCGGCGAGCGCGGCGGCGCCGAATAGCAACGCCGCCCTCCCCTGGGAGGCCAGAAGCGGGTCCTCCTGGCGGGCCAATTGCACCATAGCCTGGGCTTCCTGCGGCTGGCCGAGCGCCAGCAGGGTTTCCGCCGCGGCCAGCCGTGGCCCCCCGCGCGAGAGCGGTGCCATCTCGGCCAGGCCACGGCTTTGCGCCCGCAGCCGCGCCGAGAGTTCACCGGGCGTGCCATGCGGCAGATCAAAGCTTCGGGTCACCGTCTCAGGCAGCATGGCGCTGGCCTGCTCGGCCAAAGAGAGCATGGTGCCAAGCGCCAGCCTGCCGCCGCCCTCGGCATCAAGCACGAAACGCTCGCCGCCGGCGCGCATGATCAAGGCATCGGAGCGCGCAATCACCGCCACCCCCAGCGCCGTTTCCAGCAATTGCAAATCGACCAGATGCCGGGCCATGGCCACCCGGGACTGATCGAGGCGCAGCGTGCCGACCAGCATGGGCAGGCCCGATTGCGGATCCTGCAGCGGCACCACGCGATGCGCCCCGCTCACCGGCATGGCCAGCCTTCCCGCGCCTTCGCGCACCGCAAAGATAGGCGCGCGCTCAATGGCCGCCTCGGGGGCGGGCGCGGTATCGAGTTCCCAGCGCCCCCCGGCGCGCCGCAGGAAAGGGCTGGCCTGCCCCCCGCTCAAGGTCAGCAAGGCGCCGGCGGGCAACGCCCGATACGACATGCCAGGGCGCGGCGTTGCGGGCAGCGGCATGTCAGGCGCGGTATCGAGAATGATCAGCCATTCCTCCCCGCGCTGCAGCATGGCAGCGCCCGTCTCGGGGGGAAATGGCAGGGTCCAGCCCGTGCTCATCCGCGCCGGGGCCGCGGTGGCAGCGGGCAGCGGCGGCGGCGCCGGAACGGGCGGTGGCGCGGGCAACACGTCACGGGTGGGCGGGGGCGTGGCGGCGGCCTGTATCTCGGGCGGTGACGCCGTGGGCTGCGCCACCGCAGGCCGCGGCCGGGCTTCGCGCATGGGGGGTACCGCCGGGGCCCGGCTCGCAGCCTCGGCCGGCGGGTCCAGCGCATCAAAGACCAGCCTGGCGCCCATGCGGAAATCCCGCAGGCGGGCGCCGGGCCGCAAGGTGATCTCCACGCCAGCGGGCACCACCCGCAGCGCGCTGACATTGCGCGGCAGCCGCCGCAGCGACGCCACCGCCTGATCAGCACCACGCGGCAGGCGCACAAGATGGGTCTCGCCGCTTCTTTCCACCGAATAGGCGGGCGGGCTGGGCCAATCAAACACCAGGCGGCCATAGCCGGCATGGTCACCCACGCGCAGGGAAATGCGGGCAGCTTCAACCGCCGGAGCCTGGGTCGGCGCCCCCCCATCGCCGGCACTCTGCGCCGATACCCCGCCACCGATCAGCATGGCCAGCAGCAAGCGCGAAAGCAGCATGGCCTTAGGCATGCACGGCCAGTTGAGCGATCTTCTCCCGCAGGGTTTGGGCATCGAAAGGTTTGACGATGTAATTCGACACCCCCGCCTGCGTCGCCGCCAGCACGTTATCGGCCTTGCTCTCGGCGGTGATCATGATGAAGGGGATCGCCTTCAGCCGGGCATCGGCACGCATGTCCTTGAGCAAGTCCAACCCCGTCATCGGCGCCATGTTCCAGTCGCTGATCACCAGGCCGAAATCGCCGGCATGCAGCTTGGCCAAAGCCTCGCTGCCATCACTGGCCTCTTCAACATGATTGAAATTCAATTGCTTCAGAAGATTGCGAATAATCCGCAGCATGGTCCGATAATCGTCGACAATCAGAATATTGGTGTTGCTGTCCATCGGCGTGTCCTTTGCGACGGTCATGGATTGGTGGGCCGGCTGCGCAGCCGGCTGAGTTCGGCGGTGGCAGCACGCGCCCTTTCGGGGCGCATGGCGGCCAGCACGGGCGATGCCTTGGCCTCTCGCATGCGTTCGATCACCTGCAGCAGAATGGGCATGTCCAGATCATCCAGAATGGCCGCGGCATCACGTGGCCGCATGGCTTCATAGACCCGCACGAGTTGACGAATTCTTGCCTCCTCACGCTCGTCACGCGCGCGCACCTCCCCCTCCAGCCCCGCCTGCAGCAGGCGCAGTTCATTCACCCGCTCAGCCATCCGCCGCTCAGTCGCGCCCAGCAGGAGTTCGCGCTGGGCCAGCTCCTCGGCCTGGCGATCCAGTTCGAGCCGCCGGGCGCGGAGGTTTTCCAGCAATTCCCGCTCGGCCTGCGCGGCCGGCGGGGCCTGCGCCGCCGGCGCGGCCTGGATCGGCGGGGCCGATGCGGCGGGGGCGGGCGGAGCCGCCGGCGCGGAGGCCAGCGCGCTCGCCATTTGCGGCGCGCCGCCACCCAGCACCCGCTCGAGCTTCACCACCGCCAGAACCGCCATGGCGGCCAGGGCCAATGGCAGCAGGCGTGGCGGGCGCAACCATTTCAATGCCCCAGGCTTGGAGGCCGGCGCCATCATGGCCGCCCTGCCAGGGCCTGCAGCAATTGCCGCTCGGCCGCGCTGCGTGGCTCAGCCCCGCGCGGCGAAGCGGCGGCGGGTGCAGTGGGATCAGGCTGCGGGGCATGCGCCTCCTGGGCCAAGGGGCGGGCGGCGCGCACGCCCTGTTCCAGCCTATCGGCCAATGTCTCGGCGCGCTCAGTCAGGTAGCGAAGATCCTCGCGCAGCGTGTCGGCCACGGCGTTTTTCTCCGCCAATTGCCGGCCAGCCTGTTCCGCCCCCGCGCGCAGACGCGCCAGCGCTGCCTCGGCCGCACGCGTCGCCTCGGCAAGCCCCTCCGCCCCGGCGGCCAGCGCATGGCGCTCGGCCCGCACGGTGGCCAGCGCCCTTTGCAGCCGCCAGGCTATGGGGATGGCAAGCCCCAGCAGGAGAATCACCAGCCCCTGCGCCAGCCATTCCAGCAGCGTCATGCCACCCTCCCAGCCGGCAGAAGGCTCTCGGCAATGCGCACCGAAGGCCGCCCCGCCACCTGCCCGAGTTCAGCGATGAAAAGCGGCACCTGGCCGCATTGCAGCGAGACCGGCGCATTGGGCTTGCTGTCGAGCATCAGCCGATCCCCAGGCTTGAGATCGAGGATGGCGGAGAGCGGCATCATCTGCTGATGCAGCACCACATCGAGCGCAACATTGGTGTGGCGCAATTCCTGGGCTAAATGATTCTCCCAGATGCCGTCACGGCCAAATTTCTCGCCCATGAATTGTTGCAGCAGCACCTCGCGCACCGGCTCGAGCGAGGCATAGGGCATCATAATTTCGATCTTGCCGCCGCGATCCTCCATCTCAACCCGCAACCGCGCCAGGATGCAGGCATTGGCGGGGCGGGTGATGGTGGCAAAGCGCGGGTTCACCTCAAGGCGGTCAAACTCGAAATGCACCTTGGCCAGGGGCGCAAAGGCGGTGCTGATATCGGCCAGCACCACATTGAGCAAACGCTGCACCAGCGTGCGCTCGATGGTCGTATAGGGCCGGCCCTCAACCCGCATGGCCGAGGTGCCGCGCCGCCCGCCCAGCAGCACATCCACCACCGAATAGATCATCGCGCTATCGAGCACGATCAGGCCGTAATTATCCCACTCCCGCACCTTGAAGACGCCCATCATCGCCGGCAGTGCCATCGATTCGAGGTAATCGCCAAAGCGGTGCGAGGCGATATTGTCGATCGCCACCTCGACATTATCCCAAGTGAAATTCCGCAATGATGTGGACATGATCCGCACCAGACGGTCGAACATGATCTCGAGCATCGGCAGCCGATCATAGGAGACGAGGCCGGAACTGATGATCCGCTCCAACCCGCTCTGGCCGCCCTGGCTGCCCCCGGCCATCAGCGTGTCAATCTCATCCTGGTTGAGCACCCGGCTGGGTTGTGCCACGGCACCAGGCTCCTGCTCGCCGCTCAGCGCACCCGCCAGCCGTGCCCCCAGGGCGGCCCCCCACTCGGATGATAATTCCGCGTCATTCTGCGCGCTCGGGCTCATTGCATTAAAATCTCCTGGAACAACACGTCGATCACTCGGGCGGGATGGGCGGCGATATTGGCGCGCGCGATCAACTCCTCACGCAGCCGGTGGGTGCCAGCGGAGCCGCGCAACTCCTCAGGGCGCATCTCACGCAGATAGACGGTGAAGAGATCCACCAGCCGCGGCATTGCCGATGTCAGCGCCGCCGCGTCATCCTGGCCCAGCACCTCGATCTGGCTGCGCATCTTGATGAAGGTCGCCCGCCTTCCCGATGCGTTGAGGTTGGCGGTGATCTCGGGCATCTGAACAAGCGTCGGCACCCGGGGCGGCGGCTGCCGTGGCTCAGCACTCACGGCCCGAGGCTGGTCTGGCTGCATGCCGCCGGGCAAGCCAGGCATGAGCCCCGAAAACCAAAGCCCAACCGCGCCGCAAAGCAGCAAAACCGGCACACCGAGCAGCAATAGCCTGGTCTTTTTGCCGCCCTTCGCCGATGCGCCCACAGCCGCGCTCGCCGGTTCAGATGCAGCCTTCCTCTCCGCCATGGGCGCGGTATTCCTTGTATCCAATCTCATCGCCACATGTCGCATGCGGGCCTTAACAAACCCCTACACGCGCTGGGAGCAAACGCGGCAGGCAAGGCCCGCCGGCGGCCATTCCGGGTCAGCTATGGGCAATTCCTGCCGCCCAACAGGGCCACAGCGCTGGCACGGCGCTTGCCCCGCTCCTCGCGCAACCATCAAGGCGGAGCCACAGCATGGACAGCCCCGGCTACATCATCCTCAGCCGCATGAGCGCGCAGCTGCGCACCCAGAGCCTGGCCGCGCAAAACCTCGCCAATGCCGATACCCCCGGCTACCGCGCCTCCCGGCCGATCTTCGCCGAACACCCAGCCCTGCAGCGCGACACAGCCCGCATCCCCGGCGCGCGCGAGGTGAATTACCCCTGGGACCGTGCCTCCTGGCGCGATGAAAAGGCCGGCCCCATCACCCGCACCGGCAACCCGCTCGATGTCGCCATCTCCGGGCCGGGGTATTTCGCCGTCGAGACCCCGCGCGGTGAGCGCTTCACCCGCGCCGGGCGCTTTACCATCGGCGCCGATGGCCGGCTGGTCGATCAAGGGGGCAACCCGGTGCTCAACACCGCAGGCAACCCCATCGCCATCTCCCCCGGCGATAGCCGCATCGAGATCCGCGGCGATGGCTCGATCCACTCCGAAAATGGCGAGATCGGCCGGCTGCGCCTGGTGCGCTTCGCCAATGATCAGACCCTGCTGAGCGAGGGCGATAGGCTGTTCAACGCCAATGGACAGCAGGCCGAGCCGATAGAGCGCCCGGCGGTGGTGCAAGGCGCGGTGGAGGGCAGCAATGTGCAATCGGTCATCGAACTCACCCGCATGATGGCCGAACTCCGCGAATTCCAGCTCGCCAGCCAATTCGCCGAGCGCGAGGGCGAGCGGCTGCAAAGCTCCGTCGAGCGCATCCTGCGCAAGCGCTGAACCCAGCCTCCCCCCCCCCAACCAGATCGGCACCCCCAACCGGCGCCGCAGAAGACGGATCACACCATGCGCAGCCTGCACATCGCAGCCACCGGAATGTTGGCCCAGCAGACCAATGTCGAGGTCACCTCGAACAACCTCGCGAATATGAGCACCACCGGCTACAAACGCCGAAGGGCCGAGTTCCAGGATCTGATCTATCAGAACCTGCGCCGCGTTGGCTCGCAAAGCTCCGATTCCGGCTCGCTGCTGCCCTCGGGCGCGCAGGTGGGCCTGGGCGTGCGCACTGCGGCCATCTACCGGATCAACGAGCAGGGCAACCTGCAACAGACCGAGAACCGCTTCGACCTCGCCATCCGCGGCAATGGCTTTTTTCAGATCACCCTGCCTTCGGGCGAGGTGGGCTATACCCGCGATGGCACCTTCGCCCTGAGCGCGGAGGGCACGCTGGTGACGGCGGAGGGCTATCTGGTGCAGCCGGGCATCACCATCCCCGCCGCCGCGCGCGATGTCACCATCAACACCTCGGGCGAGGTTCTGGCCCGGCTCGATGGCCAGGTGGCGCCGCAGAATGTCGGCCAATTGCGAACCGCCATCTTCGCCAATGAAGGCGGGCTGGAGGCGGTGGGCGACAACCTCTACCTCGCCACCCCCGCCTCCGGCCAGCCGCAGGCCGCAGCCCCGGGCCAGCCCGGCCATGGCACGGTGATGCAGGGCTTTATCGAGACCTAGAATGTGAACACGGTGCAGGAGATCACCGCACTGATCACCGCCCAGCGCGCTTATGAGATGAATAGCCGCGTCATTACCGCCTCGGATGAAATGCTCTCCACCCTGACGAGGCTCAAATGATCCGCGCGCTGATCCTGCTGCTGCTCAGCACCGCCCCCGCCCTGGCGCAGGAGATGGCCTTCCTGCGCAGCCATGCGCTCGTCGAGGACCAGACCATCCGGGTGGCCGACCTGTGGGACAATCCAGGCGCCCGGGGGGCGGCCAGCCTCGGCACGGCACCGCCGCCAGGGCGGCGGATGGTGATCGAGGCGGCCCAACTCGCCGCCATCGCCCGCAGCTATGGCGTGAACTGGCGGCCCATCTCGCAAAACGACCGGGTGGTGGTGGAGCGCCCCGGCCGCGCCCTGCCCCGCGCCGAGGTCGAGGCGCTGCTGCGCGAGGAATTCGCCCATTCCGGCCTGGAGCCCGAGACCGAGCTGGAACTCCAAGGCTGGATTCCCCCCCTGCTGCCCAGCGCGGCGCTGCACCAGACAAGGCTGGAGGGCGCGGTGCTGGAGGCCCCCTCCAACCGCTTCGCCGCCACCTTGGTGGTGATGGCTGATGGCATGGCCACCCAGCGCCTGCGCATCACCGGCCGCGCCCTGCCCACCCTGCCCGTGGTGGTGGCAACCCGGCGGGTGGCGCTGGGTGAGGTGATTCGCCCCGGCGATGCGCGGGAAATTCGGCTGCGGGCAGAGCGGGTGCGCCCAGGGCTGGCCAGCCGGCTCGATCAGGTGGTGGGGCAGGAAGCCCGCAGGCCCCTCGCATTGGAGGGCATGTTCGCCCTTGTCGATCTCGCCCCGCCCAGCCTGGTGGCGCGCAACCAGGCCGTGACGCTGCTGCTCGATGCGCCGGGCATCACGCTGACCGCCGCCGGCCGGGCGCTGGATGCAGCACCGCGCGGCGCCATGGTGCCGGTGATGAACCTCGCCTCGCGCGCCGTGGTGGAGGGCCAGGTGATCGGGCCGGGGCGGGTGCGGGTGGCGCTGGGCGCGGTGCCTATGCAGCGCGGGGGGGGCGATTAATGCGCCTGCTGATGATCATGCCGCTGCTGGCCCTGGCCGCCTGCGGCCAGGCCGAAAGGCTCTCCCGCGTGGGCCGGCCACCGCCGCTCTCGCCCATCACCAACCCCACCGCAGACCCGTCATGGCGGCCGGTCTCCATGCCCACCCCGGGGCCGCAGGAGGTGGCAGCGCCCTCCAACTCACTGTGGCGCCAGGGCAGCCGAACCTTCCTGCGCGACCAGCGCGCCGCCCAGGTGGGTGATCTTGTGACCATCCTCGTCGCCGTGGCCGATGATGCGCAATTGCAGAATCGCACCCAGAGCAGCCGCACCAACACCGCCTCCCTCGCCCTGCCCAACCTGCTGGGGCTTGAGGCCAGCACCAACCGCATCCTGCCCAATAGCGTCGATCCCTCAACACTGCTCAACACCGACAGCAGCAATGTCGGCAATGGCCAGGGCGAGGTGCGGCGCAATGAGGCGATCAACCTGCGCGTGGCCGCCACCGTTCTGCAAAACCTGCCCAATGGCAATTTGGTGATCGCCGGGCGGCAGGAGGTGCGGGTGAATAATGAACTGCGCGAACTTTCCATCCAGGGCGTGCTGCGGCCGCAGGATATCGCCAGCGACAACACCGTGCGCCATGACAGACTGGCCGAGGCGCGGATCGCCTATGGTGGCCGCGGTTCGCTCAGCGATGTGCAGCAGCAGCGCGTGGGGGCGCAGATTCTGGATGCCCTGCTGCCATTTTAGAGCATCATCCGTTCAAACGGAATCGTTTGACTGGATAAAGATGACCGACAAACAGAAGCTTAGAGCCTGTGCAGTGAGCCGAGGCGAACGGAACAGGCTCTAAGCCTCGCCGCCGATGCGCCCTGGCAGCTTCACGCTTTGCGCCACCTGCGGGGTGATGGCACGCCCATAGGCCGAAGCCGCCAGCGCCAGCAACCCGGCGCCAGCCAGCAGCGCAGCGATGGCCGCGACCGCCGGGCCGGGCAGCGTCTCCCCGGCGAAGCCCGGCAGGTCGAAGTGCCGCCGCAGATCATGCGCTGGGCGCAGCCAGGGCCGGTTCCAGGCCTGGCCTGCCATTGCAGCGGTAGGATCGTGGCGGTTGGCTACCGCTTGCAGTGTCAGGCCGGTGATATCGGATGGGGCTGCTGGCTGGTGGCGCGCGGGCGCGCATTGAGGAGGCGGCCGACATGCGCGATGGCGGTGAATGGGTGTACCGGCCCGAGGAAGTTGCGGCCGCGATTCTGGCGGCGGATGCGGTTGTGGTTGGCGATGGCTATCTTGCGGGCGCGCTGGGCTGCCGGCGCTTGGCAGTCTTGGCGCCGCCATTGGGCGACTGGTGCTGGGGCACGCCCGGCACCGCTGCACGCTGGTACCCAGCCGCCAAGATCTGTCGCGCCACGGCGACGCCGCAAGGCATTGACTGGCGCCCGGCGCTTGGCGCCCTGGCCTTGGCGGCTGGGAGTTGGAACGACGACCAGGCGCGTCACCTGTTCAAACGATGCCGTTTGAGCGGGCGATGTTCTCAGCCCGAGCGTGGCTCGGACGCGACGTCCAGGCTCAGAACCGCCCGTGTCTGGCGATCCATGACCAAGGTCACTCCAACGGCCCAAAGCCTGCGGGTGTTACCGGCATGCCCGGCGAGCGAGAATTTTACGGCGTCGCGCTTGCCGTGACGCAGCAGCGTGCTGCCTTGCAGCCGAAGCTCAAGCCGGCCCTCCAGGGGGCCGCTGAGATCATGAATCAGCGGCTCGTTTTGGCCATGCTGTGCCGCCGCGATGAGGTTTGGGAGAATGGCCCGGATTGAGGCGCGAAGGCTCGCATGGAGGGGGGATGGCTGGGCAGGCGGCGACCAGAGCGTTGTTTCGGACATTGCAGTTAGGCCGCCGCCAGCTTCTGGACGCCCACCAAGCCCAAGAAGAAATATCCCATTGCTCTATCCCTATCCGATCTCATCGATTGCGGTTTGTGCGCGTAGGCCTTTAGCTTGCTCGTCGGCCGCGGGGCCAAATTATTCACCGCCCAGTCGAATTTTTTTATTTTTGTTGTAGAAAAAATTTTTATAGATTTATAAATGGAGGGCAGTCAACTTATTTAAAGTTGCTGTCGCACTTTTTAATTTTGCTTCCAATTCACTTTTTTAAAGGTAAAATCAATTTTTTCTATACTTGACAAATCCCAAACTATAGCAAACAAATTTCTTACAAGAACATCCCCTGTACTTTTTTTGAAATCAAATCCGTTAATAACGGCTGCTCGGCCACCCGTAAAATTTCCGGAAGCCAGGCCGGTAGTAAAGACATTTTGACTACCCACATTAACGCTGACGTTAGCACCTGCGGTCACTGAAACACGCCCAGCAAAATTAAGATCCGCACGTGCACCAGCAAATAAAGACAAAGATACACCTAAACTTAAATTGCAAATTAATGCGAGGCTTACGCTGGTAGCAGCACTTACCGCCACCGTATTGAGGCTGGCAAGATTAAAGGTATTTTTCACACCCATGAAAAAATCGGTCTGCACACCCCAAACATGGCTGCGCCGGTTGCCATAGATGGTGGTACTGTCATCGCCTATGGTTTCATAATCTGCTTTGCCCCAGGTCTTCGTTTTCACGTCGCCCTGGGCCTCGAGATTGATGTCCTTCATCGAAAAGAGATGTATTTTCCCATTGGCCTTGATCCGGGTTGCCCCGCCTGAACTGATGTCCAAATCGCCGGTGCCGTCGGCTCCTGCCATGAGAATCAGCTCATTACTGGCCTTTACGCCAAGATCGCCTGCCACGCCGAGGTAGCGCTGGCCTTTGGTGTATTCAAAGACCCCGGCCTTGGCATCGAACAACATATCCGTCCGCGCCACCGGGTCCGTCACCAAGGTGGTCGGCCCCAGACAATCAATGTCGAAGCTGTAAAGGCTGGACAACGCCTCGGTGCCATCAACCGCATAGGCGCTGAACGTCGCAGTGTCCTGGCCGGCGATGGTGAATTGCAAAGCGGCGGTCATGCTTCGGTCCCTGGAGTGGCCACGTGCCCGTGGTTGGCTGATGTCATGCCGTGGAGTTGTAGCGATGAATTGTGCATCTCGGAACCAGCGTGATCACATTACGCCGAGTCACGCATTTATGCGCCACAGTATCGCAAAGTGGGACTGACGCGCTTTCGTGACATGACAGCATTATTTCGGCAAAGCCCGCTTCAGAACGAGACAGGCGGATGAAGCGCAGCGGGTTGCGCGATGAGTGCCTCAGCGAGACGTTGTTCACCCCCATGCTGGAGGCCCCAGCGGTGCTGGCCACTTGGCGGCGAGACGACAACACCATCCGGTCGCACTCGAAACTGGGCGGGCGCCCACCCCGGCAGCGTGCATTTTGGGAATTCCCCGGTTACCGCAGCTGTGTTTCGCGATTGCTGTATCGACGCCGCCTTTGAACGAATTATGCAGTAAAACCGAAATCAAACGAAGATGCATGAAAATCATCGACATAGATGTCGCTCCTGTCGGGGTGATCGAGGCGCAAAGCCCCTCAACCTTGTTTTCCCCGGCCGACCCGAGAATAAACCGTTCAAACGGAAGCGTTTGAGCGGATAAAAATGCTCGACAAACAAAAACTTAGAGCCTGTGCAGTGAGCCCAGGCGAAGGGAACAGGCTCTAAGGCCGCACCGGCGGTGTCAGCCTAGCCCCGCCCAGCACAGACCTGGCCCAGCCGCCATCCAGCGGCACAGCGGCCGGCAGTGCTTCGCCCGCGGCCTCGCCCGGTCTGGACAAATCGGCCTGGCGGAGGGTTCTGGCCACGAAATCTGCCGGCAGCCTGGGGGGAGAGGCCTGCCCGGCCGGGCCGGCGGCGGGGGCTGGTGTGTTGGTGGTGCCCGGGTCATCCAAAGCCGGGGGGGTATGGCCTGGGTCGTCCAGCGCCTCCATGGCGCTCGGCCGGCCCAGGGCCATGAGTTCAGCATCGCGGCGCTGGCGCACCACGCTGCGCAGCCTGGCGTAATAATCCAGGCTATCGGCGCGCAGAATGTCGAGCGTGTCGAGATTTTCGGCGCGCAGGTCGATGCCGCCCAGCGTGCCGCGCGTGGTGTTGAGGATACCCAGCGTATAGGCCGAAAAGACCGGCCCCAATGCGAGCAGCAGCGGGTTGCCAAAGCCATCCACCGCAGCGCCCAGAGTGTCACGCAGGTTGGAGGGGCCGGTGATGGGCAGCATGAGGTAGGGGCCGCTTTCCAACCCGTAACGGGCCAGGGTCTGGCCAAAATCGCCGCTCTGCCGGGCCAGGCCCTGCGCTGCCGCCACATCGAATAGCCCGCCACCGCCCAAGGTTGTGTTCATGGCGAAGCGGCCGAAGGTGGCGCCCGCCGCATCGAGGCGAAGCTGCAGCAGGTTATGGGCGAAGATCAGCGGCTCGCCCAGATTATCCAGGAAGGCGCGGAGGCGCAGCCGGCCGAATTCGGGCAGCACGGCGCGGTAGGTTTCGGCCACGGGGCGGAAGATGTTGTCATCGGCCACGGTGTTGATGTCGAGAATCCTGCGGTTCAGCTGCTCCAGGGGGTCGCCCGGATCAGTGGCGCCGGCGTATTGCGAGGCGGCGGAGGGTGCCTCCACGCCGCCGCGCACCACCAGCGTGTTGCCGCAGGCAGCCACAACAAGCAGGAGCGGAAGAAGAATGGCGCGCATGCCCCGGATATACGAAGCTAGGCCGTGGCCTGCCATGGGCCGGGCTTGGGCTGGCACATGATTTTCCTGTCATGGCTGTTTGCGCTGCTGGCGGGGCTGGGGGCGGTGCAGGTGCTGCTGGCGGCCCGCGCCGCCGCCCGGCTGGCGTCGGCGGCGGCCTCCGATGCTCTTGGCCTGCCCGCCGCCATCCTCAAGCCATTGCATGGCGCCACCCCACAACTGGCGGAGAATTTGGCCGCGACCCTGGCGCAGGACCATGCCGCCGGGTTTGAGATGCTGATGGCGGTGGCGGACCCGGCGGACCCGGCAGCGGCCCTGGCTGCGCCCTTCTGCCCGCCTGGGCGGCTGCTGCGCGGCGGGGCGGTGCTGGGGGCCAACCGGAAGGTTTCGCAGCTGGTGCATATGGCGGCGGCGAGTGATGCGCCGGTGCTGGTGTTGGCCGATGCCGATATGGCGGTGGGGCCGGGCTGGCTGAACGCCGTCACCGCGCCCTTGGCCGAGCCGGGGGTGGGGCTGGTCACCTGTCTCTATCGCGGTGTTGCGGCGGATGAGGGGGTTTGGTCGCGGCTGACGGCATTGTCGGTCGATTGGCATTTCCTGCCCAATGCGGCGCTGGGCGAGGCGCTGGGTCAGGCGCGGGGCTGCTACGGTGCCACCATTGCGCTTAGGGCGCAGACCCTGGCGGCGATTGGCGGGTTTGAGACGTTTTTGGATGTGCTGGCCGATGACCATGCGATGGGCCAGGCGGTGCGCCGGCTGGGGCTGCGGGTGGTATTGGCGCCGGTGCTGCCGGGGCATGTGATGGCCGAGGCCGGGCTGGCGGGGCTTTGGACGCATGAGTTGCGCTGGGCGCGCACGCTGCGGCTGCTCAACCCCGCCGGCTATGGCGGGATGGCGCTAACCCACCCCATCGCCTGGGCCGCTTTGGCGGTGCTGGCGGCGCCGGGGGCGCTGAGCCTTGGTGTGGCGGGGTTGGCCTTTGCTGCCCGATTCGCCGCCTGCGCCTGGGTGGATCGCGCCTTGGGGCTGGCGCCGCGCCTCGCCTGGGTGCTGCCGCGCGATGGGCTGTCCTTTGCCATATGGCTGGCGGGGCTTTGGCCGGGGCGGGTGCGGTGGGGTGGCGAGCGCTTCCAAATCAGCCGCGATGGGCGTATGCACCGCGAGTGAAGCGGCTGGTCGAAAAGCCAGTTGAGCTTCGCGGCGGGTTACCGCACACCGACACAAATTTCGCAAAGGTCGCTGTCCCTATGATGCGCACCCTCTTCCTTCAGGCTCCCACCTTCGATGGTTTCGATGGCGGTGCGGGCTCGCGCTATCAGGCGAAGCGGGAAATCCGTAGCTATTGGTTCCCCACCTGGCTGGCCCAGCCGGCGGCGCTGATCGAGGGCTCGAAGCTGGTTGATGCGCCGCCGCACAATCAGTCCCTGGCCGATGTGGCGCCGATGGCGCGGGATTTTGACCAGGTGGTGCTGCACACCTCCACCCCCAGCTTCGCCTCGGACATCAAGGTGGCTGAGGCGCTCAAGGCGGTGAACCCCTCGCTGAAGGTGGGGCTGATCGGCGCCAAGGTGGCGGTGCAATCGGAGGAATCCCTGCGTGATGCGCCGGTGGTGGATTGGGTGGCGCGCAATGAGTTTGACTTTACCGTCAAGGATGTGGCGTCGGGGATGGACCTCTCGGCCATCAAGGGGCTGAGCTGGCGGAATCATTCCGGCGTGATCGTGCATAATCAAGACCGCGCGATGCTGGAGAATATGGACGAGCTGCCCTTCGTCTCTGAGGTGTATAAGCGTGATCTGGACTGGAAGAAGTATTTTATCGGCTATCTGAAGCATCCTTATGTCAGCTTCTATACCGGGCGCGGCTGCAAGAGCCGCTGCACGTTTTGTCTCTGGCCGCAGACGGTGGGCGGGCATCGCTATCGCACCCGTTCGGTGGGGCATGTGATTGAGGAGGTGAAATACATCCTCAAGGCCTTCCCGGAGATGAAGGAGCTGTTTTTCGACGACGATACGTTTACCGATGACCTGCCGCGGGCTGAGGCGATTGCCAAGGAGTTGGGCAAGCTGGGGGTGACCTGGTCCTGCAATGCCAAGGCCAATGTGCCCTATGCCTCGCTGAAGGTGATGGCGGAGAATGGGCTGCGGCTGTTGCTGGTGGGGTATGAGACCGGCAATCAGCAGATTCTGATCAATATCAAGAAGGGCATGCGGATCGACGTGGCGAAGCAATTCACCAAGGATTGCCATGCGCTGGGGATCAAGATCCATGGCACCTTCATCCTGGGCCTGCCCGGTGAAACGACGGAGACGATCCAGGAAACCATCAAATTCGCCATTGAGACCAACCCGCACACAATTCAGGTCTCGCTGGCGGCGCCCTATCCTGGCACTTTCCTGTGGGATCAGGCGGCGCGCGAGGGTTGGCTGGATACGGCAAATACTGAATATGTGGATGCACATGGGGTGCAAATCGCGCCTTTGGCTTATCCGCACCTGAGCCATACCGAGATATTCACCTCGGTGGAGGCGTTTTATAAGAAATTTTACTTCCGGGCGCCGAAAATCGCGGCGATCTGCAATGAGATGGTGCGGGACCGGCAGATGCTGGTGCGCAGGCTGCGTGAGGGGGTGGAGTTCTTCCGCTTCCTGCGGGAGCGCAAGGCGGCGGCCTGATCGATGCTGGCCCGCCTCGCGGGTGCGGCGGTGGTGAGGATATGCGCATTCGCCTGATCTTCAACGCCGATGATTTCGGCCTGCATGCCCGGGTGAATGAGGCGGTGGAGCGGGCGCATGGGCAGGGCGTGCTCACCGCCGCCTCGCTGATGGTGGGCTCGCCGGGGATGGATGAGGCGGTGGCCATTGCACGCAGCACCCCCAGCCTGGCGGTGGGGCTGCATCTTGTGCTCACCGATGGGGTGCCGGTGCTGCCGGCGGCGCGGATTGCGGCGCTGGTGCAAAAGAATGGCCGGTTTCGTGATGACATGGCGGGGCTGGGGCTGGCGCTTGCGGTGTCGCGCGAAGCCCGGGCGGAGATGGCGGCGGAGATTGCGGCGCAATTCGCCCGCTTTGCCGAAACCGGGCTGCGGGCGGACCATATCAATGCGCATAAGCATTTTCATTTGCATCCGCTGATCGGCGCGGCGGCGCTGCGGGCAGCGCGGGCGGCGGGCTTCCCGGCCATGCGGGTGCCCCATGAGATAGGCGGGCCGGTGCTGCAAAATGCCTGGTGCCGGGTGATGCGCGCCACGGGTTTGCCCGCGCCGGATCGGGTGGTGGGGCTGCGCTGGTCTGGCGCCTTCACCGCCGAGCGGGTGCTGGCAGCGCTGCGCCGGATACCGGCGGGGGTGAGCGAATTCTATTTTCACCCCGCCACCAGCAATGACGTGCCAGGTGGCGCGCCGGGTTATCGCTACACGGATGAACTGGCCGCACTCATCGACCCGCGGGTGATCGAGGCGGTGCGCCATATCCCGCGTGGCGGCTATGCGGCGATGCTGCGGGCATGAACCGGGCGGGGCTTTGGCTGGCGCTGGCGGGGTTTGCCGCCGCCTGCTGGGTGATCTGGCAGCAGGATTTTTCCGAGGTCTGGCATGTGCTCGCCGCGGCCGGCTTTGGCCTGGTGCTGGCGGCTTTGGCGCATATTCCTTCCATGGTGCTCAACGCCCATGCCTGGGCGATGCTCATGCCCCGGCACAGCCGCCCCACCCTGCCCGGCATGGTGTTTCAAGTTTGGCTGCGCGAGAGCGTGAACAATCTTTTGCCGGTGGGCCGGGTGGGTGGCGAATTGGTCTGCTACCGGCTGATGCGCCGGCAGGGGCTGCGGGCGGCGCCGGTGGCGGGGGGGCTGATTGCCGATGTCGCGCTCTCGCTGGTGTCGCAATTGCTGTTTGCGCTGCTGGGGCTGGCTTTGTTGGGGTTGAGCGGGGCCGCGCTGGGCTGGGGGGCGCTGCTGGCGGGGCTGCTGGGCGGCTTTGTGCTGGCGGGGGTGACCATCATGGTGTTGCGGGCCTCGCTGCTCGGGCGGGTGATCGGCGCGATCAATGCGCTGGCGCAAAACAGGCTCGCTGGCATGGCCGAGGGGGCAAGGCGGCTCGATATTTATCTGCGCCGGCTGTGGCGGCGGCCGCGCGCGCCCTTGCTTTGCACCCTGTGGCAATTCGCCGCCTGGCTGGCAGGGGCGCTGGAGATTTGGGTGGCCTGCCGGGTGCTGGGGGTGGAGGTGAGCCTCGCCGATGCGGTGATGATCGAGGCGCTGATACAGGCCCTGGCCTCGGCCGCCTTCATCATGCCCGGGGCGCTGGGGGTGCAGGAGGCGGGTTTCGTGGGCCTCGCCGTGCTGGCGGGGCTGGACCCCAGCATGGGGGCGGCGCTGGCGGTGACGCGACGGCTGCGCGATGTGGTGCTGTATGTGCCGGGGCTGCTGGCCTGGGGCTGGGCTGAGCGGCGAGGGTGAGGGTTTCTACCGCCGGGTGGGCCCGGCCTCACTCAGTGCCAGGTTTTGCTGGGCCAGATCGGCCGTGGGGGTATCGGGGGCGAGGCTGATCACCCGCAGCCAATCGGCCCGGGCGCCTGCCGCGTCATTGCGCAGTTGCAGCAAGATGCCGCGCTCGAGCAGGGCCTCGGGATTGTCAGGCGAGACGCTCAGGGCGCGGTTCACGCTCTCCATCGCGGCATCCGCTCGGTCGAGATTGCGCAGGGCTGCGGCACGGAAAACCAGCGCCTCGGTCCGCTCCGGGTCGAGTGCCAGGGCGCGCTCAAGATCGGCCAGCGCCTCCGAATAGCGCGCCATGGTGCCCAGGGCGATCGAGCGGTCGGTCAGCAAATCGGGGTCATTGGGCGCGAGGGTCATCGCCATGGTGGTGGCGGCAAAGGCGCGCGCAGGGTCGCCCGCCATCATCCAGGCCTGGCCGGCCTGGGCGAAGACGGCGGCGCGCGCGGCGGGGCCGGCGCTGCTGCCAATGGCCAGGCGCTCCAATTGCTCGGCCGCGCGGTCAGGCTCGCCCACGGTCAATTGCGCCAGGGCGGCGCAGTGCCGCGCGCCCTCGCCGCCGCCGGTTGCATCCCAGGCATCGGCAAAAGCCAGCGCGCCTTCAGGGTCCTGGCGCAGCATGGCGAGGCAGCGCTCGTAATCCGCGCCATCGGCCAGGCGGGGCGGCTCGGGCGGCAGCGGCAATTCCACCACCTCCTCCCGCTCCACGGCGCGATACTCCCAGGCCACGCCGCCGGCAGCTAGCAGCGCAATAACCGCGAGCAGGGCGAAGAGGGAGGAGCGGGCGGCGTTCACGGCGTTCTTCTAGCCCAGCTTGCATTGACACGCGAACCCGGCCCAGTTTGGCTTCATGACACCACGATTGCTGATCATTGGCGGCGGCTATTCCGGAGGCGCGGTGGCGCGCGCGGCGGCGACCGCGGGTTGGGATTTGGCCGCCACCACGCGCGGCGCGCCCGGGGCGGGGCAGATCAGCTTCGCCGCGGCCGGCGCGGCTTTGGCGCAAACCACCCATCTGCTGATGACGGCACCGCCGGGCGAATCGGGCGACTCTTTCCTGGCCGCGCATGGCGCGGCATTGCCCGGCGGGCTGATCTGGGCCGGCTATCTCTCCACCACCGGGGTATATGGCGACCGTGATGGCGGCTGGGTGGATGAGGCAACACCCCCTGCCCCCGGCCAGCCGCGCAGCCTGCGTCGGCTGGAGGCGGAGCAGGCCTGGCGGGCGGCGGCTGTGGCGGGGGGCTTCGCGCTCGATATTTTCCGCGTGGCGGGGATTTATGGGCCCGGGCGCAGCGCCTTCGATGATCTGCGGGCTGGGCATGCCAGGCGGACCCATAAGCCGGGCCATGCCTTTGGGCGCATCCATGTGGAGGATATTGGCGCCGCCGTGCTGGCCGCGATGGGCCGCCCGCCTCAGGGCGCGCGGGTGCTCAACCTGACCGATGATGAGGCGGCCGAAAGTGCCGTGGTGGTGGAGCATGCGGCGGCATTGCTGGGGGTGGCGGCGCCGCCGCTGCGGGATTACGCCGAGGCGGCGGCGGGGATGAGCGAAATGGCGCGTAGCTTCTGGGCGGAGAATCGCCGGGTGGCGAATGCGGCGACCAAGGCGGCGCTAGGCATTGCCTGGCGCTACCCGACCTACCGCGAGGGGCTGGCGGCTATTCTTCGATCAGGCGGCTGACCTCCGCGATCAGCAGCGCGATATCCTGCGGGCGGGAGAGGCGATGGTCGCCATCCTTCACCAGATTGACCCGCACATCATCGCCATCAATCGCCTCGGCAAAGCGCAGCGCGTGGCGCCAGGGGACATCGGTGTCGCGCATGCCTTGCAGGATGCGGACCGGGAAACGGAAGGGCAGCGGGTTCGTCATCACCTGCTGCTGGCGGCCATCCTCGATCAGCGCGCGGGTGATGGCATAGGGCTCGCCATAGTCGGAGGGGCGGTGCCAGACGCCGTCGCGCAGGATTGTGGCGCGGATTTCGGGGGTGAATTGCGGCCACATCAGCGTTTCGGTGAAATCCGGTGCGGGGGCGATGCCGAGCATGGCATGCACCCGCTCGGGCGCGGCGCGGGCGAGCAGGGCTGCGATCCAACCGCCCATGGAACTGCCCACCAGCAGCTGTGGGCCGGTGGTCAGTTGGTCGAGCACCATTTGGGCGTCGGCGGCCCAGCGGCCGATGGTGCCATCCTCGAAGCGGCCGCCGGATTGGCCATGGCCGGCATAATCGAAGCGGCAAAAGGCCTGGCCCTTTGCGGCGGCCCAGTCGGACAGCGCCTCGGCCTTGCTGCCGGTCATGTCGGATTTGAAGCCGCCGAGGAAGACAATGCCCGGCCCCCGCCCGGCGATGCGACGAAAGGCGATGGGGGTGCCGTCTTCGGCCGGGAGCGTTCCGATGTCTTCCATCGGGCCTTCATATCACCGCTTGCGGGCGGGCACGATTCAGGGTGAGCATGGGGACCATAAAAACCGGAGGAAAGAAACATGCAGGGCATCAAGCGCCGCGACGCATTGTTGGGCGCGCTCGCCGCACCCATGGTGGTGGAGCAGGTGGGCGCGCAAAGCGCCTTTGACTGGAAGCGATTCCGTGGTGAACGCATCGAGGTCTCGGTGCAGCTTTCGCCGCGCGGCAATCTCCTCACTCAGCATAATCGCGAATTTGAGGAATTGACCGGCATCCGAGCCGGCGTCGAGGTGGTGCCCGAGCAGCAGCACCGGCAGAAGATCATCATCGAATACGCCTCTGGCCGCCCCAGCTTTGATGTGGGCGAGGTGAGCCTGCATGTGAATAAGCGTCAGGTTGGCCGGGCGCGCTGGAACACCGATATCAATGCGCTGATCGCGGACCGGACGCTCACCGCGCCGGATTTCGATTTCAATGATTTCGCCCAGGGGATGCGCGAATACGCAACCCAGGCGGATGGCCGGATGGATACCCTGCCCGCCTTCGCCGACTATTTTATTCTTTATTATAACAAAGAGTTGCTGGCGGCGAAAAACATCGCGGTGCCGACGAATTTTGATGAGATGTTCGATAGCGCCAAGCGCATCGAGGATCGCTCGCGGCAGATTTATGGCCATGTCGGCCGCGGGTTGAAAAACGCCAATGTGGTGCTGTGGAGCAGCTTTCTGCTGGGCACCCAGCAGCGTGATATGATCAATGCGCAACGGCAATTGATCACCGATACGGATGACGCGATCTGGGCAACGCGGCAATATCAGCGCTTCCTGCGCGATGCCTCGCCGCCGGGCTCCATCGGCTTCAACTGGAATGAATGCCAGACGACCTTCATGCAAGGCCGGGCGGCGATGTGGATCGACGGCATTGGCTTCGCCGCACCGCTGGAGGACCCCACCCGCTCGCGCGTGGCGGGCAAGGTGGGCTATGCCCTGGTGCCACGGGGGCCGGTTAACCATCATTGCGCGCTCTTCGGTGCGGGCTACGGCATTCCGGAAAATAGCCGCAAGAAGGGGCCGGCCTGGCTTTATCTGCAATGGGCGCTGGGCAAGCAAATGCAGCTTCGCATGTTGGCGGCGGGGGCTGGCGTGCCGGCGCGGCTCAGCCCCTTCAGCAATGAAGAGGTGATCGGCCAAAGCCGCTTCCCACGCGAGTTCTTCTCCACTTTGCAGGCATCGGGCCGCATTGCGCGGGCGGGGCTGCCGGAAATTCTGCCGGTGACAGAATTCCGCGACGTGATCGGCACGGCGCTCACCAATACCATTGGCGGGGCGGACCCGGTGGCGGAAATGCGGGCGGCGACGGCGGCGTTTAAGCCGGTGCTGGAGCGGAGCGAGCGGGAGGGTTGAGGGGGGTGAGCGTGGCCCTTGGGAGTGCTCTGCCCTCCCAAACCCTCCCGCAAGGAGCCAGGGGCTCCTTGACCGCCTTCGGTTTTATGGCGGCGGCGGGGGGTGGCCTCGGCGGTGGTTATCTCGGCGCGGTGGCGCGGCGGCCCCCTCACGCCGTCTCCATCAGATGGGATCAAAGGGCCTTTCGGCCCTTTGCGGGGGAGTTTGAGGGGGCAGAGCCTCCTCAAGGGCAGCAAGCGCCCACCCCATGACCCCACGCCGCAACTATGCCAGGCGCTATGTCTGGTTCGTCGTCCCGGCCGCCTTTGCAGTGGTCGCCACGATTTTGTTTCCCTGGCTTTTCACCATCTATGTTAGCGCCTTTGACTGGCGGCTGGGTGGAGCGCGCGAATGGGTGGGTTTTGCCAATTATACCAAGCTGTTCAGCGATGAGCGCTTTGGTTGGGCAATGCTGCGCACCCTGCTCTACACCGCCATGGCGGTGGTGTTTCCGTTGATTTTGGGGCTAGTGGCGGCCTTGGTGTTCAACCAGAAATTCCCGCTGCGGGGCCTGGCGCGCACGGTGTTTATTCTGCCCATGATGGCGACGCCGGTGGCTGTGGCGCTGGTTTGGACCATGATGTTCCACCCGCAATTGGGGGTGCTCAACTGGCTGTTGGCGCAAATTGGCATTCCGCCGAGCATGTGGGTCTATAGCCCCGATACCGTCATCCCCACCCTGGTGGTGGTGGAGGTATGGCATTGGACGCCTTTGGTGATGCTGTTGATTTTGGGCGGCCTCGCCTCACTGCCGGGGGATCCTTATGAGGCAGCGAAGATTGATGGCGCGACGGCGCTGCAATGTTTCTGGCACATCACCTTGCCGCTACTCGCACCCTATATTGTTGTGGCGCTGATCATCCGCACGATTGATGCGCTCAAGGCCTTTGATACGATTTACGTGATTACCCAAGGCGGGCCAGGCTCGGCTTCGGAGACAATCAATATTTTTCTCTACCTGCAGGCCTTCGCCTTTTACAATGTGGGCTATGCCAGTGCGGTGGTGGTGGTGTTTTTCGCCATTATTCTGGCCCTGGCGGCCCTGCTGATGTGGACGCGGCAAAGGGTGAAACAATGAAGCGGCTGCTCGGGCGTATTGGCTTTGGCCTGTCGGTGCTGGTGCTGATTTCGCCGGCCATCATGGTGTTTTTGTGGATGTTGTCGCTGTCGATGAAGACGGAGTTGGACAATACCGCCTTCCCGCCGGTGTTCATCCCCAACCCGGTGACCTGGGATAATTATGCCGAGGTCTTCGCCCGCAATGATTTTCTGCTCTATGCCTGGAACAGCGTGGTGGTGAGTTTTTCAGCCACCGGCATCGCCCTGCTGCTGGGGGTGCCGGCGGGGTATGGCATCGCCAAGATGCGGGCGATCCGGCTGGCGGGGCTTATTCTCATTGCCCGGATCACGCCGGGGCTCTCCTATCTTATCCCGCTGTTTTTGCTGTTTCAGTGGCTGGGGCTGACCGGCACGCTATGGCCCATCATCATCACCCATCTCGTCATCACCCTGCCGATTGTGGTGTGGGTGATGATCTCTTTCTTTGAGGGGTTGCCGGCGGAGTTGGAGGAGGCAGCGCTGGTGGATGGTGCCACCATCTGGCAGGCGTTTCGCCATGTGGCGATGCCGCTGGCCCGGCCCGGCATCACGGTGGCCTGCATCCTCTCCTTCATCTTTTCGTGGAACAATTTCATCTTCGCCGTGGTACTGGCGGGGCGTGAGACCCGCACCCTGCCGGTAGCGGTGAATAATATGCTGACCTTTGAGCAGATCTCCTGGGGGCCGCTCTCCGCCGCCGCCTTGCTGGTGACGGCGCCGGTGCTGATTCTCACCCTATTGGCGCAAAAACAGATTGTCGCCGGGCTGACCGCGGGCGGGGTAAAAGGCGCTTGATATATCAAAGCGTTACTACCCGCATTGGCGGGAAGGATAAGAATCTCTATACCTCTTCGATGCCTATCCTTCCCGCGATCCTGACCAGCCTGTGACCCAGCCATGAGCGATAAGCCGGAAGCCCCTGCGGGCGAGCCGCCGCGCGACGATATCGCGCCCATCGGCATTGAGCGCGAGATGCGCAAGAGCTTCCTCGATTACGCCATGAGCGTGATCGTGGCGCGCGCGCTGCCTGATATTCGTGATGGTTTGAAACCCGTCCATCGCCGCATTCTCTATGCCATGCAGGAATCGGGCTTCACCCCCGATAAGCCACATCGCAAATCGGCCCGCGTGGCGGGTGACGTGATGGGTAAATACCACCCGCATGGCGATGCCTCGATTTATGACGCCATGGTGCGCATGGCGCAGCCTTTTGCCATGCGCGTGCCGCTGATCGATGGCCAGGGCAATTTCGGCTCGATGGATGGCGATGCCCCGGCGGCGATGCGCTATACCGAGGCGCGGCTGGCCCGCTCGGCCATGGCGCTGCTGGAGGGGATTGACGAGGACACGGTCGATTTCATCCCGACCTATGATGAAAGCGGCATGGAGCCGCGGGTGCTGCCCGCCGCCTATCCCAATCTGCTGGTCAATGGCGCCAATGGCATTGCCGTGGGCATGGCGACCAATATCCCGACCCACAACCCCACCGAAGTGATCGACGCCACCCTCAAGCTGATCGAGGAGCCCGCTACCACGCTCGATGAGTTGATGCAGATCATCCCGGGGCCGGATTTCCCCACCGGGGGCATTATTCTGGGCCGTTCGGGCATTCGCTCGGCCTTTGAGACCGGCCGAGGCTCGGTGCCGCTGCGCGCCAAATGCGTCATTGAGGAGATGAAGGGCGGCCGCCAGGCCATCATCATCACCGAAATGGCCTATCAGGTGAATAAATCCACCTTGCAGGAGAAGATCGCCGAGCTGGTGCGGGCCAAGGCGATTGAGGGCATTTCCGACCTGCGCGACGAAAGCGACCGCGACGGCGTGAGGGTGGTGATCGAGCTCAAGCGCGATGCCACGGCCGAGGTGGTGCTGAACCAGCTCTATCGGATGACCCAGTTGCAGATCAGCTTCTCGGTCAATTTCCTGGCGCTGAATGATGGCAAGCCCGAGCAGATGGGGCTGATCCAGGCGCTGAAGGCCTTCCTCACCTTCCGCGAGGAGGTGATTTCCCGCCGCAGCCGGTTCCGGCTGGCGAAGGCGCGCGAGCGGGGCCATCAATTGATCGGCCTGGCGATTGCGGTGGCCAATATCGATGAGGTGATCCGCACCATCCGCCAATCGGCCGATACCGCCACCGCCCGCGCCGCCCTGATGGAGCGCAGCTGGCCGGCCGGCGATGTGGGCGTGCTGCTCGACCTGATCCAGGATGAGCGCAACGAGATCACCGCCGAGGGCACCGTGCGCCTCACCGAGGAGCAGGCGCGCGGCATTCTGGAATTGCGTCTGCAACGCCTGACCGGGCTGGAGCGGGACAAGATCACCGCCGAGTTGGATGAGGTGGGCGGGCGGATACGCGACCTGTTGGATATTCTGGGCAGCCGGCCGCGCCGGATGGAGGTCATCCAGAATGAGTTGCTGGCGGTGCGCGCGCAGATTGCCTCGCCACGCCTCACCCGCATTGATGATGCGGCGGCTGACCTGGATGATGAGAGCCTGATCGAGCCGGGGACGATGGTGGTGACCATCACCCGTGATGGCTATGTGAAGCGCACCTCGCTGGATATTTTCGACCCGCAGAATCGTGGCGGGCGCGGCCGCAGCGCCGCCGCCACGCGCGAAGATGATGTGGTGATGCGCAGCTTTGTCGCGCATACCCATCAATGGGTGCTGTTCTTCACCAGCCGCGGCATGGCCTTCCGCAGCAAGATCTGGCAACTGCCCGAGGGCGGCACGCATGGCAAGGGCCGCTCACTGCGGCAATTGCTGGCCTTGCAGGAGGGTGAGAGCGTCACCACCGTGCTGCCGCTGCCGCAGGATGAATCGCTGTGGGAAAACCTGCACCTCGTCTTCGCCACCGCCCAGGGCAATGTCCGGCGCAACAAGCTGTCGGATTTCCGCAATATGCGCGCGGCCGGCCTCATCGCCATGAAGCTGGAGGAGGGTGACACCCTGGTGGGGGTGGCCACCTGCCGCGAGGGTGATGACGTCTTCCTCGCCACCCGGGCGGGCAAATGCATCCGCTTTGTGGCCGAGGCCGAGACGCTGCGCGTCTTCGCCGGGCGCGACAGTTCGGGCGTGCGCGGCATCAAGCTGCTGGGCGATGACCAGGTGATCTCGCTGGTGGTGCTCAACCATATCAATGCCAGCGTGGATGAGCGCGCGGCCTATCTGAAATACGCCGCCGCCCGGCGCCGGGCGGGCGATGAGGCCGAGGCAGCCGCCGAGGAGAGCGCCGAGGAGGGGGTGGTTGATATCACCCTCACCCCCGAGCGGATTTCAGAGCTGGAGGCGGCGGAGCGCTTCATCCTGACCATCACCGATGGTGGCTTTGGCAAGCGCAGCTCGGCCTATCATTATCGGGTGACCGGCCGCGGCGGGCAGGGCATCACCAATATCGGCTTCTCGGCGCGCACCGGGCGCAGCGTGGTGGCCAGCTTCATTGTCGGCACGGGCGATGATGTGATGCTGGTGACCGATGGCGGTAGGCTGATCCGCCTGCCTGCCGGCCAGGTGAACACCACCGGCCGTCAGGGCATGGGGGTGAAGATGATGGGCCTGAGAGAGAACGAGTACATCACCAGCTGTTTCCCGGTGCTTGATGATGGTGAAGATGAGGTGAGCGATGCCTGAGCGTATAGGCCTGTACCCAGGCACTTTTGACCCTGTCACCAATGGCCATATCGATGTGATCGGCCGCGCGGCGCGGCTGCTGGACAGGCTGGTGGTGGGGGTTGCGATCAATACCGGCAAGGGCCCGATCTTCCCCCTCGAGGAGCGGGTGGAGCTGGTGCAGGCCGAAACCGCGCCGATTGCCACCCGCTATGGCATGATCATCGAGGTGAGACCCTTCACCGGCCTGCTGATCGCCTTTGCTAAGGAGGTGAGGGCGGGGATGATCGTGCGCGGGCTGCGTGCGGTGTCGGATTTCGATTATGAGTTCCAGATGGCTGGGATGAATCATCGGCTCGACAGCAGCATCGAGACGGTGTTTCTCATGGCCAGCGAGACCAATCAGTTCATCTCCTCACGCTTCGTGAAGGAGGTGGCGCAGATGGGCGGTGACATCACCAGCTTCGTGCCCAAACTCACCTTCGAACGCACCATGGCGCGCATTCGCGGCTAGGGAGAGACCATTATGCTTCGCCGAACCATCCTCACCACGGCGCTTGCCGCGCCTATTATCGCCCCCTTGGGCGCCGCCCGGGCGCAGCGGGCGCTGGACCCGCAGAACACCCTGCTGATGCAGTTGAAGGACGGGCTGGTGACCATCCAGCTCCGCCCCGACCTGGCACCGCAGCATGTTGAGCGGATCAAGGTGCTGACGCGCCGCGGCTTCTACAACAATATCGTCTTCCACCGGGTGATCGAGGGCTTCATGGCCCAGGGCGGTGACCCGACGGGCACCGGCATGGGTGGCTCGGACCTGCCGAACCTGCCGGCCGAATTCAGCCCGCCCAGCGTGGCGCGCTTCCTGCGTGGCACCTGCGGCATGGCGCGCAGCCAATCGCCCGGCAGCGCCAATAGCCAGTTCTTCATTATGTTCGCGCCCAGTTCCTCGCTCGATGGCCAATACACCATCTGGGGCCAGGTGGTTGCGGGCATGGAGGCCGTTGAGCGCATCAAGCGCGGTGACGCCGGCCGCAACGGTGTGGTGGTGGGGCCGGATCGCATCCAGTCCATGCGCATCGCCGCCGATAGCTGACATTTTTTTCTCACCAGATTGGATATTGCAATGACCGAAGAGACCCAAACCCCGGCGGCCGAGACCGATGCCGAGAACACCCTGCTGATGGAATTGAAGGATGGCACCGTGACCATCCAGCTGCGGCCCGATATCGCGCCACTGCATGTCGAGCGGATCAAGACCCTGACGCGGCAGGGTTTTTATAACGGCATCGTCTTCCATCGGGTGATCGAGGGCTTCATGGCCCAGGGTGGCGACCCGACGGGCACGGGCACCGGCGGCAGCGAGCTGGGCAATGTGCCGGCTGAATTCACCAATAAGGCCAAGTTCCTGCGCGGCACCTGCGGCATGGCCCGCGCCCAGAGCCCGGACAGCGCCAATAGCCAGTTCTTCATCATGTTCCAGCCCGGCTCCTTCCTGGATGGCCAATACACCATCTGGGGCCAGGTGACCGCGGGCATGGACGTGGTGGACAAGATCAAGCGCGGTGCCGGCCAGTCCGGCCAGGTGCAGAATCCGGACCGCATCATCGGCATGCGCATCGCCGCCGACGCGGCACCAGCAGCGGATAGCGCGGCTTCCTGAGGCTGGGCTGATTGACGAGATCGCCGTGCGGCTTTAACCGCACGGAAGTCCGCTTCGTGCGGGCGTGTGGGCCGGTAGCTCAGTTGGTAGAGCACGGGACTTTTAATCTCGCGGCCCCGGGTTCGAGTCCCGGCCGGCTCACCATTCTTTCCAATGATTTATTCGACATCCCGTTAAACCTTCATCTCGCCGAACCGGACATTGACCGGACACATGAGCGGGAAAGCCCCTTACTCATTCTAAATTGAAGGAGTCGGCGCGGCCTCTGTCGGTGCAGGCTAGGGCATCATCCGTTCAAACGGAATCCTTTGGACGGATAAAGATGCTCGATAAACAAAAGCGTAGAGCCTGTGCAGTGAGCCGAGGCGAACGGAACAGACTGCTAGAGCGGCGTCCCTGCTGACAGAATCGCGGGTGATTCCCGAAACGGCTGGTCTCTGATTCAAGCTATCTGCCGGGTGGGGGCCGGCAGTGATGTCGAAAGCGCGTTCGTTGGATTTGCGGCAACGCACGCTGGCCGCAGTGCTGAAGGACGGGTTGAGCCACCGGGAGGCCGCGGCGCGCTTCAAGGTGAGTGCCGCCAGCGTCAGTCGCTGGCGCGCCCTGGCGGCTGATGGTGCGGTGCCGATGCACGGCCCTCTGGGCGGCGACCGCCGCAGCCATATCGTCGAAGGCCATGCTGATGCGATGCTCACCGTGTTCCAAGCACGGCGCGACATGGCGCTGGCTGAATTGCAGGCCGAACTTGCCGAACCCGGCCTGCGCTTTGGCCTCGGCACGCTGCGGCGGTTTGTGAATCAGCACCGATCGGGATCCCACCTGCGCGCCATATTTCAATTTCAATCAGAAGATTAGGGGAAATAACGGCCGGGGTCCGGCTACGGTGCCGATTTACCGGCAGGAAAGCCAGTTATCGATCTGTCCGAATTTCCAGAGCCACTTCTCTTGGCTGCCAAGCGGCTTGAACGCACATCCGCTCAAAAGCGCAGTGGAGCGGCAACGCCCGCTGGACGATGCCGACCGCCGGCGGCTGGAGGCGCAGCGCGAGAGCCTCCAGCTCTGAACGCCGGCGGGGCGCGGAAGCGTTCAGCGCAGCTGGAATTCCTCGGCGATGATGCGGGAGACGGGCAGGCCGAGCGCACGGAACTGCGTGCGCATGTCGCGGATGAAGGCGTTGGTGCCGCAGAGCATCACGGCGTAATCGCCGAAGGGCGATGCTTCCTCATGCACGGTGGCCGCCGTCAGGCGGCCGCGCGCCTTTGACTCCCACAGCATGTAGTCCACCCAGGAATC